>VGZN01000593.1 GCA_016872635.1 Planctomycetota bacterium
CGTTTGATTTCGAACTGATACGCCTTTTTATCGGCTTGGGCACGGGGCGAATGCATCGCAGGCCCCTTGCGACTATTGAGCAGCCGGAATTGGATCCCTGTACGATCGATGGTTTCGCCCATCAATCCACCGAGAGCGTCGATCTCGCGAACAATTTGACCTTTGGCAACTCCACCGATCGCTGGGTTGCAACTCATCTGCCCGACTGTATCAAGGTTTCCGGTCAGAAGTGCGACGCGGGCACCAACGCGCGCTGCCGCAACGGCCGCTTCTGTACCGGCATGACCGGCCCCAACTACCACAATGTCGTATTCGTATCGATTGTTCATTCCTGAGTTATCCGTATTTGTCGGGCATTTTAGCCGGCCGGTCCTTTTTTATAAGTCCTAAAAAAGCCCTTCCGGCAGGGAGGGAACCGCGCCGCGTTGGGTGCAGACATAGGCAGCTACCAGGGCCGCCCTACGATGGGATTCCGAGAGTGGAACGCGGTTGAGGATCCCCATGATCAATGCTGCAGAAAACGCGTCGCCAGCCCCCACCGTATCGATCGCTTGGACCGTGATAGGCTCTTGGACATCCAATTCGCCATCGAGCCAGACAACCGAACCGTGGGCGCCTCGTGTGAGAGCAATACAACGGAGGGAATACCGATTTGCTAGTCGCATCATCGTTTCGACCTGGTCCGAAAACTCGATCCCCAACAGATCGCAAATGCGCGGCAATTCCTCATCGTTCAACTTGGCGACATGGCTCAGCTCGAGCGACCGTGCGATGACTTCAGCATGGAAAAAATCTTGACGAAGATTGACATCGAACACACGCAGGCAATCCTCAGGTGTCGCCGATACAAACTGAGTGATGGCTTGTCGACTCATCGAGTTTCTTTGCGCCAGCGACCCAAAACAAACTGCATCGCATTTCGCCGCCACATCGAGCCATCGACTGTCGCAAGCCAAATAGTCCCATGCGACATCGGCCGCGAATACATATTCGGGTTTTCCAGTCGCATCCAAGGAGACTCGAACGGTACCAGTCGGGTGGGCTTTATCGACATCGACCGTGGCAATCGATAGGTCATGATCCCGCATCCATTGCAGCGCTTGCGTCCCTAGTGGGTCACATCCAACCGCGCTCACAATCAGCGATTCAGCTCCTAAACTTGCAGCATGACATGCGAAATTTGCTGGAGCTCCACCGAAGAGAGCCTTATCGTCATAAACATCCCAGAGGATCTCCCCCAGACCTACCAAACATTGACGCTTCGCAGAGGCAGAGCCCGGCGCTACCCCTGCGAAGGATTTTTCCTTGTTATGACTCACAGATCTTTACCAGTCCTTTTTCCAAGCGTTCGATGTCATCTTGGTTGTTGTATGCATGGGTTGCAACACGCAATGCACCATGCCGAACACTCAAAACAACTCCTGCGTCTAACAAACGGCGACGGACTTCAAATGGGTCCTTGCCAGAGAACTGAAAACTTATGATCCCACTCGATGAATCTGCCGATGGCTCTTGCTGGCGGCTGGGTACGTCGCGGGGTACCGACCATGGAAACACTGCACCGAGGCGCCGCAGTACATCCCGGATAGCCGCAGCATTTTGTAGGACGGTGCGAGCGACCATGTTGTCAGGTCGGTGGCAACCAAACTCTAGCAGGAGTTTTAAGCTCGCTTCCAGACCGATCAAGCCAACGTGGTTGGCGGAGCCACCTTCGTACCGCGACGCTGCGCGCTTGTAGACGGCTCCCTCAGCATTGAACTCATGGCTGGATTCGATCGAGCCCCAGCCGACCATCACCGGCGCGATTCGCTCCAAATTGGATTCCCGAATATAAAGGAAGCCAGCCCCTTCCGGCCCCAACATCCATTTGTGACCATCAGCGGCAGCGTAGTCGATGGGAATTTCGGAAGTATCGAGTGGAAATACCCCGAGCCCTTGGATGGCATCGACAAACAGTTGAGCTCCTACTTGGTGCACCACATCGCACAATTCCCCTAACGGCAAACGGTATCCGGTTGCGTAGCCAACCCAACTGACGCTCACCAGGCGTGTCGATCCATCAATCGCGGCCCGAATCCGGTGGAGACATGGAGTCCCATCAGCATCGACAGGTACGCGCCGAACCTCTACGCCACGTTTCTGCAATTCCATCCACGGCAATAGATTGCTGGGAAACTCATTAGCCAGAACCACGAGGCTATCCCCAGCACGCCACGGAAAGCCGTTCGCGATAATATTGATTCCGAAAGTCGTGTTCGGAATCAAGGCGATTTGTTGCTTGGAGCAGTGAAATAACTCGCTCGCCGCTCGCCGAAGACGGCTTGCAGCTGCCGACCACTCCGGCCATCGGACGTCGCCATCGACCGAGGCGTCCATCGCCCATCGGCGGACCGCGTCTGCGGCACGTTTAGGCAATGGTCCCACCGCCGCATGATCGAAGTACGCCCAGCCATTGGCGACCGGCATTTCGGCTCTAAACGCGTGCACAGTCTCCATTCCCAGGCCATCTGTACCGACAAATCCCATCGTTTTGCCTCGAAGTAGACCGTTTTTTAATAAAAATGAACAAGGCTCAGTGCGGCCGATGACACTGGAAAAAGTTCAACTATACTAGCCGTCGGTTACCGACGAGAGCAGGTGTGCATTTTCGAGGCGGGTTCGCCGGGGAATGACACCCCAACCACGAACAACTTCGGATTGCCGAAGAGGTTGTGGCTGGCACACCGTCTCGGAGTTATGCAGGTTTCGATATGCTATCAGGCGTTCACTAGCTGTCACCTCTCATCCTTCGCAATGCCCTCGAATGAAGTACAACATTTGCCGCCCGTCCGACCCGTCAACTGGGAGCATCCCTGAAGAGCACCGAGGTAATTGATGCCCAGATTGTTGTGTTTAGGCGGACTCGTCGTCGCTGGTCTTATCTTTTTACTGTTTACCGTGGATCTCGTCATGTCGATCCTCGGCATGGGTGGCATTTTTTGGTACCCGAGTTACCTCATGGATGCCGTATTCATCGCCTGCTCCGGCATGCTGGGCTATCTAGCCTGGGTTTCACTGAAAGAACTCAAGTAAACGAAAGGGCACTTCGTCGTTCTCTGCTGCGAACATTTGCTGCTCAGATACTTCTTAAACGTACCGCGACCCGTAACATCGTGATACCGTGTGAACGGACGCCCCCCTTGTGGATTCGAAGTTTGTCTTCAGACGGATCTCCGGAATAAAAATCTATGAAGTTTGACACGGACGGCTGGTACCTATCACGAGGACGCTGGGGGTCACTCCAAGGGATCTTGATCGCTCCGCGAAAAGCACCTCCTAGCACGTTAGTAACGCTATGTCACGGTTTCGGTGCTCCCGGAACAGACTTAGTACCGCTCGCCGAAGAAATTGTTCCTTACCTCTCCGAG
>VGZN01000594.1 GCA_016872635.1 Planctomycetota bacterium
GGATTTGCGTTCCTTCATTTTCATTGGATAGGGTTTTTTTGAACGAGGTTTCTGACTCGTTGCAACGGATCGAACTCTGCGTTTTTCCAACCACTTGGCCGTAGGCCCGAAGTGGCGTGCGGCCGATCGCATCGATTCAAATTCCAGCAAAATCGTTTTTCTGCGTCATGGCTCGACCGCGGCGGCATCTACGACTTTGGCCGTCGATTGTCGTTGAGTTGTGGAGAATCGATCGGGATTCCCCGAACTTTCGAGGATGGCCCTTACGAGGTACTGTATGGGTGTCATCATTTTTCTGGTCTGCGCCGGGTTGTTTTTCTCCCTTTTTGTGGTCCCATTGGCGATCTGGTTTAGCGTAAATGCACTGAGGCGTGAGCAAACGGAAGGCCTATCAGTTCTCCAAAACCGCCTGACGATGGTCCTCTAGGAAGTTGAACGACTGCCGAAGTTGATGGGCACCACCCCTGCGACTGTGGGTTCAAAGTCCTCCGCGGGTCGCCAATCTCGCGAAGTTGCTGAGGACGCAAGCAGTCGAGTGGCGGCGACGAGCAAAGATGTTGCAGCTTCTAACGTACCAGCGGCCATTGTCGCTGATGCAAAATCCAAAGATGTACCATCGGTCAGCGCGCCGGCCCTTTTCACGACTGGGGAGGTAGGTCCCCATGAGAGTCTTCCCTCCGGGCCGAAATTTCCGATAGAAACACCGGTGATGGCCTCCGCCTCTGCACCTCGTCTAACCTCGGGGGTACCAGAGGTTGCTGTGGCAGTGCGTAAGTCACCGGCGCCACCGCGCGAGCGCAGTGCCTTCGAAAAGTCCGCTCATGAAACCCTGCGAAAGATCTGGAATTGGATCATTGTCGGCGAAGAGCATCTGCCGAAGGGGGTCTCTACGGAGTTTGCCGTCGCTAGCCAATGGCTGCTACGGATCGGAATTGTGATCTTGGTCGTTGGTATCGGGTTCTTTCTCAAGTACTCCATTGATAAAGAACTGATTGCTCCTCCAGCGAGGGTTGCACTCGTCGTCGTTACGGGGCTTGCGATGCTCATCGCAGGCACGAACATGCTCGGTCGAAAATACCAAGCACTCGGCCAAGGGCTCATGGGTGGAGGTTTTGCGTCCCTCTACTTTAGTGTGTTCGCAGCGTACGAGTATTATCACTTGATTGGCGATCTTCCGGCTTTCGCACTAATGGCTTGCATCACGCTAGCTGCTGGGATTATCGCTGTGAAATTTAAATCGCTACTCGTTTGCGTCCTCGGTATCATCGGTGGTTACGGTACGCCTCTCATGCTGTCCGCAGGGCCAGTGAACTATCCAGCCTTGTTTGGATACATGCTCGTTTTGGGTTGCGGTATTCTATTTATCAGCGCCTACCGAAATTGGCCGCTGTCCCACTATTTGAGTTTTGTAGTAACCTACGCTCTCGTCCTTGCGGCATTGTACAGCGGACCCACTCGATACACTTCTGCAAGTTTCTGGCAGGTGTACCCGTTTCTGATCGGGTTCTTTGTTCTCTATTCGACGATGTCTTTCTTGTACAAGCAAATCCGCAATGAAAGAGTACAACTGCTGGATTTGCTCTCGATGTTGGTCAACGTAGGGATCTTTTATTGGTTTTCGCACCGACTCATTCAGGATGCGTTCCAAGGTATGCAATGGGTCGCATTTGCAACGATCGGTTTGGCTGTGTACTACGGACTGCATTTCGCCGCGATTCTTGGGCGCAAAGCTGTCGATCGCAACTTGATGGTTATGTTCCTTGGGCTAGCCAGTTGCTTTTTGGCGATCACAATGCCTATCACGCTCTCGGAACAGTGGGTTATAGCGAGTTGGTCGTTGCAAGCACTGATGCTGGTTTGGATGTCGGGCCAATTGCAGAGCGGAGTCGTACGATCGATCGCTTATGTGATGTTTCTCTTCGTCATGTTTCGCTTCGGAATCTACGATCTTCCCCGATCGTTTTTCTTGGCGCGTGCGGATGGATCGGCCAATGATTACATGCTCGTTTTCGTGCAACGCATCGTCTCGTATGGAGTCCCCGTTGGATCCTTGGCGATGGCCTATTGGTGGATTCGCAAGCTGCCAGGGGATGACGCAAAATCGGAGATGAGGGTAGCGTCCGCGACTTCTGACTCGCAGCTTCTGTTTGGACTCAAAGACTCCATGGTGCTGCCGGTATTGCTAGCTTCCATGTTGGGATTAGCGTTGATCTACCTCCATCTGGAGGTGTCTCACACCGTTGGATACGCCTACATTGGCGGCGCGCAACTCAATGCTCACTCTGCTGTGGTTGGCCGGTTGCAGTGTCGTTGCCAACCTATGGCTTAAAACGAGGAAAGAGTTTTTGTTCCCGGTTCTTGTAGTCGCTGTAGCAATGGTGATCGGAAAGGTTCTCCTTTACGACGTAGCGTTTGGCTGGCGGCTCAACGGCCGAATGCTTTACTCCGATCCGTATTCCTTCCGAGACGCCTTGATGCGCTTGGTCGATTTCTCTGCCGTGACGGGATTCCTCATCGCAGGTTATGCATTTTTGAGTGGCCGTGGGGCGTATGAGTTGATGAAGAAGGTGTTGGTGATCGCGAGCATCGCGATGCTCTTCATCTATACGACCCTCGAGGTGAACAGTTTCTTATTCAGTTTTTATCCCGGATTCCGTTATGGGGGTGTCTCCATTCTTTGGGCGATCTTTGCTCTCTCGATGATTCTGGTCGGGGTGGGCCGTGGTCTCCGAGACCTTCGCTTTGTCGGATTAGGGTTATTCACGGTTGTGTCGATCAAAGTATTCATGGTCGATATGAGGCAACTGGACCCAATCTGGAGGATTGTTGCCTTTGTGGTTCTGGGGATC
Source organism: Planctomycetota bacterium (assembly GCA_016872635.1). GTDB lineage: Bacteria > Planctomycetota > Planctomycetia > Pirellulales > Pirellulaceae > JBKCUI01. Next base: position 2,850 of record VGZN01000594.1, read on the forward strand.
ATTTTGCTGATCGGTTCGTTTGTGTATCTGAAACATCGGGAGAGATTTGCAACGAAGCTCGGAGAGGAAGAATCGAGATGAGATCTATCAAAAATTCAGTAGGTGCATGGCTGTTGATGAGCTTTGCATGTTTGCTCGGTCCTAACATTGCTCGATCACAAACAGTTACGAACGAAGCAATGAGTCCCGTCGCTCGTTCGCTCGATTTGCCAACGTTTGAAAACAATACCATCGCAAGTGTGACTTTGGATGAACGCGTTTATTCAAACACTACCCAGCAACTCTCCGATCTGCGCATTGTGGACGACCGAGGAATCGAATTGCCGTTCCTGCTTCATAATGTCGTTTCCACGACGAAAAAATCGGTTCCTGTGGTTGAACAGGTCCGCAATCCGATCGTAAAGCCGACCGAGGACAATGGGTTGGTGATCGAGTTCGAAATCGAACCAGCGAAATTTACGAAGCCGATCCATGGGTTCCGCTTGTCGACCAATGTGGTTAACTTTGAACATCTTGTTTCGCTCGATCGCAGGGAGCCCGACAGCGATGA
>VGZN01000595.1 GCA_016872635.1 Planctomycetota bacterium
CACCGGTGGCATGTTGCGGGTGTACTGTTCATGCCCCGGGGTGTCCGCGATGATGAATTTTCGTTTCGCCGTCGAAAAGTATCGATACGCGACATCGATGGTGATCCCTTGCTCTCGCTCGGCTCTCAATCCATCCGTGACTAATGCCGGGTCAAATGCGCCGCCGGTTGTGCCGTGAACTTTGCTCTCTGATTCCAACTGTGCTAGATGGTCTTCGTAGAGCATCTTGCTGTCGTACAACAAACGGCCAATCAAGGTGCTCTTTCCGTCATCGACACTTCCACAAGTGATGAAACGAAGGAGTTCTTTCCGTTCATGTTGTTCCAGGTACGCCAAGATATCCTTGGCGATCAAGTCGCTTTGGTGAGACATCTTAGAAGTACCCCTGTATTTTTTTGAGTTCCATACCCGCACCACCACCATCTTTATCGATGACCCGCCCCTGCCGCTCCGAAGTCTTGGTCAGCAACATCTCTTGAATGATTTCCGGAACAGTCGTCGCATTTGATTCAACCGCCCCTGTCAAAGGCCAACAGCCCAACGTTCGGAAACGCACCATTTTGTGCTCGATCGTCTCTCCGGGTTGCAACCGAAATCGATCGTCATTGGGATGGATCAAAACACCGTTTCGAGTAACAACCGACCTCAATTTCGCAAGGTATAAATCGGGCAGTGGAATTTTCTCCAAGTAGATATACTGCCACACGTCAAGTTCAGTCCAATTGGACAACGGGAACACACGAATACTCTCTCCCGGGTTCACTCGCGAGTTGTAGAGATTCCACAACTCAGGACGCTGGTTTTTGGGATCCCATCGGTGAAACTTGTCCCGAAACGAAAACACCCGTTCCTTGGCCCGTGATTTCTCTTCATCCCGCCTCGCACCGCCGAACGCGGCATCGAATCCATATCGAGTCAGCGAAGCCTTTAAGGAGTCCGTCTTCATCACCTCCGTGTGCTTGTCACTATTGTCAAAAGGATCGATCCCCAATTTCAATCCTTCTTCGTTGATATTGACGATCAATTCGATCCCCAATTGGTTCTTTACATAGCTATCCCGAAAGTCGATCATCTCCCTGAATTTCCATGTCGTATCAATATGCATGAATGGAAATGGAGGCTTGGCGGGATAAAAGGCCTTGAGGGCCAAGTGCGTCATTACGGCAGAGTCCTTGCCGATCGAGTAAAGCATTACCGGTTTCTTAAACTCAGCAGCGACTTCGCGGATGATGTGAATGCTCTCCGCCTCAAGTTGTTTAAGGTGCGTCAAGTTGTACGAGTTCATCTAGCTTTCTCCGGGAGCCGTGCCGACTTCGAATCGCTGACACGATGACTTAGGGAAATGTCCTGACCCGTGATTCTGGCGTCGATTCGACGATCATGTCCGCAATCGACGCAACTCACCTGGGCAGTTATCGATTCCTTCATCTCTGTTTTTTCACCCATGAAGTTTACGAAACTTAGCGAATGTGGGTAGGTAGGATGTGTGGGTGTATTACCCCTGGAACGAGCAGAATCCAACTCATCCCGTCATCGACAATACAGGGTTTGAACCAACAAAAAAAGCGAGAAGCAGAATCGCCTCTCGCTCATTTGTACTTTCGATCAACTTCCGAGCTTTCGCTGCCCATCTAGGCCTTGGCCATGGCAGCAAGTTGCTTCTTGCGTTCGGCGATGATGTCGTCTTGCAGGTTGCGTGGCACCGGAGCGTATCGAGCCAACTCCATCGCAAAGGTACCTTGCCCCTTGGTCATACTTCGGAGATCCGTTGCGTAACCAAAGGTATTCGCCAATGGAACTTCGGCGGTGATGTAGGAAACACCATCCCGAGCGTCGGTATTATTCACCAATCCCCGTCGTGAAATGATGTCACCAACAACCGAACCTTGGTCGTTTTCTGGACACTCAATATCGCACTTCATGATCGGCTCAAGGAGAACCGGGCTGGATGCCCTCAAGGTTTCACGGAAGCAGTCGCAAGCTGCGATATAGAACGCGCGTTCGCTCGAGTCCACATCGTGGTAGCTACCGTCATTCAAATCGATCTTAACGCCCACCACAGGGAAGTCGGCCAAAGGTCCCTTGAGCATCGAGTCTCGGAAACCTTTTTCCACGGGAGGAATGAACTGCTTCGGAATCCGGCCACCGGTGACGTGGTCTTCGAATTCGAAGGTCTTTTCCCCTTCGGGATCCATCGGCGAGAGCTTGCCCACGATATGTGCGAACTGACCAGAACCACCCGTTTGCTTCTTGTGCTTGTAGTTGAACTCTTGCGCGATTCCTGGGGTTTCGCGATAGCTAACCTTCGGAGCACCCACTTGAACTTCGACCTTGTACTCGCGCCGCATCCGCTCGACATAGATATCCAAGTGCAACTCACCCATCCCGCAGATGATCGTCTCGCTCGTCTCTTCGTCGTTGTAGACTTGGAACGTCGGGTCTTCCTTGCGGAATCGGTTCAGAGCCTTGCTCATCTTGTCCGCATCTGCACGGCTAGCAGGCGTCACCGCGACCTTGATCACCGGGTCGGGAACGTACATGCTCTCGAGAGTGCAGTAATCCCGATCATTGCTGTACGTTTCCCCGCTCGCGCAATCAATACCCATGATCGCGACGATATCACCTGCTTCTGCGGTGTCGATTTCCTCACGCTTGTCCGCGTGCATCCGAACGATTCGGCTAAAACGCTCTTTCTTGCTCGTCCGCTGGTTAATATACATTTCACCCTTGCTGATTTTACCTTGGTAAATCCGCATAAAGGTCAGCTGACCGAAGGGATCTTCTACGATCTTGAACGCCATCCCGACGAAAGGAAGACTCGGATCGGGCTTCAATTCCATCTTGACCGACTCATCGCCGACTTTGCGAGCCGAGATCGATCGCTCGAGAGGGCTCGGAAGGTAACGGATGACGTTATCGAGTAGGAGTTGAACCCCTTTGTTCTTGTATGCAGAGCCGCAGAACACAGGGGTGATCCGACGTTGCTGGGTTGCGTCTTTGCAAACCTTGTACACCAAATCGTTGGGAACGGCTTCCTCGCTGAGCAGCAACTCCATCATCTCATCGCTGTACATCGCCAAGCCTTCGAGCATCTTTTGCCGCATCTCTGCGGCCTTGTCGGTATACGCAGCGGGAATGTCCTCTTCGCGGACGTTCTCACCATCCTTGCCGTCAAAGTAATAAGCCTTCATCGTGACCAAATCGATGACACCTTCAAAGGTTTCACCGGCGCCAATCGGAATCTGCATCATGATCGCGTCCGCGTTCAGCTTATCGCGAACTTGCTGGGAAACACGATAGGCGTCCGCGCCAGTACGGTCCATTTTGTTCACGAACGCCAATCGAGGAACACCATAACGGCGCATTTGGCGATCCACGGTCAAGGATTGGCTTTGCA
>VGZN01000596.1 GCA_016872635.1 Planctomycetota bacterium
CTCCGCGCTTGCTCACTGAGAGGATGTCCATCCGACCGTCTCCATTAGCGTCCCGCACGAGGACTTGGGTGCCAACGCCAGAATCGGAGTCGATTACGTTGGGGCTGAATCGCAATCCACCTGGAACTACGATGGGTTTAAACCAGACCAGCATCGGTGGATCGTTTTCACCAGCGTCATTCCCGTTGTGGGCCCAAAACCGTTTGCCCGTGACAATATCCGGTTTGTTGTCTCCATCCATGTCCGCGATGTCGACAGCGTGGAGTTGAGAGATCGCCAAGCCGGTGGGTGATGTTTCCACTTTTTCGGTCATGATATCTTGTCGAACCCAGGCATACCCGGAGGAATCGGATTTTTTGTAGATTGAGAGACCATACCCGTGAGCGGCCAGGGATGTGACGATTTCGGTCTTACCGTCGCTATCCAAATCGACCGCGTACATTTGGGCACCTCCCGGTCCTGAAAAATCGTAGGGGTGAAAAACCCACAGTTCGGTGGTGGCTTTGCCGGGGTTTTGCCACCAGCCATCTTTGGCGATCATGTCCTTGTGACCATCGTCATTGACATCTCCGATCCCCATTCCGTGTGTGAATCGTTGATAAGGGCCGGGTGCGCTGACCACGTGGAAACTCCATTTTTGCTTAGGGTCGGATGGTATTTCCGCGTACCCGTATTGCCCTCCCGAGCAGCAAAGCAATTCCGGACGCCCATCACCGGTGAGGTCGGCAAACGAGGGGGATTCGTTATCGACAACGTCCATGATCACGAACCGTTCCCAGTTTCCTGCACGGGACCTCGCGCCACCTGGATTGCGGTACCAGTGGGCCGCCGCGCCGGGGAAACCCACCATGACAACGTCCTGATCTCCATCGCCATCGATATCAAAGTTGAAGTCGAAAAAGAACTCCGAATAACCGTTGATGTTGAAGGGCTTGGCGGGATGGATGGCGGCGGATGATTGGTAGTCCGGCCCGAAGAAAGCCATGTAGCCGGCAACCACATCGGTGTGGCCGTCTCCATCGAGGTCCGCGAGTGTTGCTCCTTCGCCATGAAACCGTCTGCTCAATTTCGTTTTCGACCAAACGGTTTCTTCGGCGCGTCCGAGTTGAGGTGCCGAGCCAACACCCACGAAACCGATAGTACAAAGTAGGAAGCGAGTGAGAGAGTGCACGGCGCAACGCATGATTCAAGGTTCCCGCTAGGAAAGAATTTGGGGAGGTTGTTACTTCAAGCTACTTCCTACAAATGGCTGATATCCACGAAACGATCCTTCAGGGACTGATACAACCGTTGGTAGACCGGGAATGCAGCATCGTATTTCCTTTGCGCCGGTTTTCGGGGAGCCACTTTCTCTACGACCGAGATGGTTGCTTTGCAAGCCTCTTCGATATTTTTAAATTCGCCATTTCCAACCGCGGCGAGCAATGCAACACCGAAGGCGGGGCCTTGCTCTGCATTGATGGTGCATACCTTCTGCCCAAAGGAGTCGGCCAGGATCTGTTTCCAAAGTGCGCTCTTGGCACCTCCACCACTCAATCGAATTTCTTTCACCGGTACGTCGAGGGCTTGAATGATTTCCAGACTCTCGCGGAGAGAGTATCCAACTCCTTCCATGACCGACCGAGCCAAATGACCGCGACCATGCTTGTTGGTCAGTCCGACAAAGCAACCGCGGGCATTTGCATCGGCGTGCGGTGTTCGTTCCCCCGCAAGGTACGGAAGGAAGAATAGACCTTCGGAACCGGGAGCGACTTGATCGGCCTCTTGGTTCAAGATCTCGTACGGATCAACACCTTTTTTCTTCATCAACTCAGAGCAGAGTTGGCTCGCGAACCATTGCAACGAACCGGCTGCTGATAGTGTGACCCCCATCATGTGCCATTTTCCATGAACAGCATGGCAGAACGTATGGAGGCGGCCCGCAGCATCGTATTGTGGAGTATCGCTATGGCAGAAGACAACTCCGGACGTTCCAAGACTGGCTGTTAGGATTCCTTGTCGAACAATCCCGTTGCCGACGGCCCCGGCCGCGCAGTCACCAGCTCCAGCGACGACTTTGCACTCGGTGGAGAGGCCTAGTTCCGCAGCGACATCGCTCCGAAGGGTACCTGTGACTTCTTCGGATTCACAAACTCGAGCTAGGATCGATGGGTCGATATCCAATTTGCCCAGGAGTTCCGTGGACCAGTTTCGTTTGCAGACATCGAGTAGGAGCATGCCGCTCGCATCGCTCGCGTCGGTTGCCAGTTCCCCGGTCAGGCGACGACGAATCTCGTCCTTGGGAAGGAGCAAGTACTTTAGAGAATCGTAGTTTTTGGGTTCATGGTTCCTCAACCAAAGGAGCTTGGGGGCCGTAAAGCCAGTCAGGGCGGGATTCGCAACCATGCGGATCAACGCTTCGCGGCCACCTGCACGCTGGGTGATTTCATCGCATTCTGCGCTGGTGCGTTGGTCGTTCCATAAAAGGGCTGGACGAATCACTTTGCCACGAGCGTTGAGGAATACAGACCCGTGCATTTGGCCCGACAATCCGATCGCGCGGACTTCCTGCGGTTTGACCTTGGCCTTCTTCACGACGGCGATCACCGTCGACTTGGTGGCGTTCCACCAGTCGTCCGGGTTCTGTTCGGTCCACAGGGGCTTTGGGGTGGCCAGCGGATAGGTCGCTGTCGCTTCGGCAATCGGATTGCCTGCCGCATCGATCAAAAGGCTTTTTGTTCCAGAAGTTCCGATATCGATACCGAGATAATAGGTCATGCTGTTGCTTGGATCTGAATTGTGGGTTGAAATAGAGTTTCTAGATGATACTGAGTTCCACAAGGGGCGAGAATAGAGCGCATGGCTTGCAATACTTTCATCCGATCGGGATTTCACGGTTTTGGGATCCCTCGCTCCAGCCTGATGCTGAAGTGTATTGCCCTCATCGCAATCGGTTCGATGTGGGTTGGTTGCTCTCCGGAAAGCGGATCAGACCAGCCTCAATCCGGTAAGTCGTCCGGCGTTAAAGCTGGTGTAGATGGGAGGAAAGCCGACAAACGATCCGCGGCGGGGTTGCCGCCACTCAAAATCGCATTGGTGGAATCGCCTCAGTTGGAATCGGAGCTAAGTTTGCGTTGGCAAACCGTTTCCGATCAGGGATTGCAGATTGTCAAAATGAGTCGGGCTGAATTGATGGCTGGCGAGGTAAGCACGGTCGATGGGATTATCTTCCAAGCCAACTTGATGGGGACTCTTTCCGATCGGGGATGGATCGCACCTGTGCCCGCGCAGGTCCTTCAGAAGCTGAACGAGAACGCATCGAGCAGGAATGAGCCTACTGATGAAGAAGCTTTGGGAGGCTCCAGCGATCCAATGGTAACGTGGCCCAGTCGGTGGCGAAGCGTGAGTATCTTCGGTG
>VGZN01000597.1 GCA_016872635.1 Planctomycetota bacterium
AATCTCAGGAGCGATGAATCCCGCCGTCCCACCTTGCCAACTCGATTTTCCATCTGTAGCAATCCACGTTGCTGTTCCAAAGTCGGTGATGACGGGATGCCAACGATCGCCTCGCAAGATAATATTAGATGGCTTAAGATCACCATGAATGACCCGCTCGTCATGGATCGCTTGAAGCCCTCTCGCGATTCCAATACCGAGCAGAACAGTGTCACGGAAACCAGGTGCTTCTTTGCTTCCAATCGATGTCGCAAGACTGGTTCCAGGAATCCACTGTCGCAATATGGCGACTTGACCATCCAACTCCGTCGTTCCCAAAATCGCAGCAACGTGAGGATTTGCGATCTTCGCCACCGCTCGAGCAGACTCGAGCATCCGATTCTTTACCGCAGGGTTGCTCCCCCATCGAGGAAACGCCAAAAGGATCACAACCTCTCTGTCTAACGGTTCATCGTAGGCCAAGTAGGTCGCGCCAAGCGCCGACACAGAAAGGGAACGCCGCAAAACAAAATTGCTGATCCGAAACCCTCGAAGTTCTGAATCCCAAACCAATTTGCTCGCCAACTCCCGCAAATCGGAAGCCAATCGAACAGATCCTTGATCCTCGCATGCATCGAGAATCTCATGGAGCGAAAATGGCATCTCCGTAGAGTTGTCATTGCGGCTGTAGGCCAGCAAGCCCTCAAGCTCTAAAGCCATCGAGTCGCCCGAAGATCGCAGTTCGTCAAGCTGCTTCTGCTGCGATTCAAGGGGCAAATCGTAGAGGCGATCAAACCACTCGTAGAGTTTTTTTAGGGAATCGTCAGCCACAAAAAAGCCGTGGGATAAAGGGATAAATGGGGGTTCCGACAGCGCATCCATTCGCCGTGTTATTGGCTCAATTCACGAGTCGTAAGTATCGAATGCTTCTCTCGAGCGTCCTCAGAAGCGAACCACTTTGAACATGAATGCCAAAAACTTTGAATTTTTTAACGACCCGCTACTCCTCAGCGCTAGCGTTCGGTTCATCACAAAGACATTAGTACCAGTACGCGGTCCCCGAGGCCTAGGGGGAGTTTTTTACAGAACGGATTTGGCGAAGGAATGTGTCCATATCTTGAGTCCGTTGATCCGGATTCGCATGCATCGCGGACATGATTGCATTGGCCAACCCCTTGTCGATCGTCGGACACAGCTCTGAAATCTCTCGCGGGGGGGATGTGTCGTGGTGCAGTGCCGCTCGTCCTGTGGTATCAGACATCTGCCACGGTAGCTCGAACGTGATCAAATGGTAACAGGTCAGCGCAAAGGAAAAGATGTCGACACGATGATCGGTGGACCGACGCCGCACGATCTCAGGAGACATGTAAAGCGGAGTGCCAGTCCGATTGCCGGGGGCCATAAACGCTTTCGTTGCCGGCAAGGTCAATCCGAAATCGATCAACTTAACCGTTGAGAGATCTTCGGTAGCCATATAGTTCCGGGGGCAGATATCTCTGTGGATGAACTCCTTGCGATGGACGTACGCCAAGGCTTCAGCCATCTGCCGAATCATGTCCAGTCGGCGTCCCTTCAATCGCGCCTCCTGACGCTCCGAAATCAGAAGTTGCAGTCCCGGTCCATCGATGTACTCCATCACCAGGAACTGCTGCCCTTTGGAGGATGTGCCGTACTCGAAGGTTTGAACGATATTCGGATGGGTCATCTGCATCGCGATTTCCCCCTCCGATGGCTTATTCAGCCCCTTAAACCGACTCTCAAAAAAATCCACCTTGTCGCTGTCGCAAAGCTTTACCCCAACAATCCGGTTTCCGTTCTGGCGATCCTTGGCCACAAAGAAGTTGCTCATGGTACCGCTGATCGCGGACCTCAATCGTTCAAATCGAGCTTCGATATCTACCGATTTGCTCGCGTTCTTTTTGAACAGATTGTCAAAGAGTCCCATAGGATCGATTCAATTCGCAAGCGAAAAGGGCAGACGAAAAGGGGCAGTGCCGATGGCATCATTATATCTAGAGGGCTCCATTCGTCCCAAGCAGTCGCACCAGGAAGCGTGGGCCCGCCTTTGTTTTGTACCCGACTTTTCCGAAAATACCGGCTCTCTGACGGAGGGAATCGTCGAGAAGATCGCTTCCTTCGAGCCATGCTCTTTCCATCTAGCCTGGCTTTTTTACGTCCATCCTGTCTTTTTCCGGTCCAACTAACTGGCCCAGTCTATCCGGCCTTTTTTAACCGGCCCCGTCGATGGCCTCGGAATCAGCGAACTCGCAGGAAACCTCGAATACCCTCCTGACAGCACGTCTGGTTTTCGCTAATGACTTTTCCCGTCGAAAACTGCTAGATTGATTCGGTAACCGATTGTAGCCAGCCCATAGCGATCCGCCGAATTGATGTTTTGGATTCGAATCCTCGCTGAAAAACCCGTTTTGCCATGAAGCCAACGATCCTTAAAGAACCCATGGCCCGAGTCTTTGGGCAAACAGTTGCAACGGCATCGAAACCCAACGTAACCCATGACGATTCGGACCCACTGGCGCTTGATGTCGATGGGGTTAAGAAGTCCTACGGTAACCAACAAGCGTTGCGAGGAGTGTCGTTCCAGGTAAAGCGAGGGGAACGCATCGCTCTGCTGGGTCCCAACGGAGCCGGAAAAACGACCTTGATCCGATGTATCAGCGGACGCGTTCGACTCGACGAAGGGAGGGTCCATCTGTTTGGGAAACCCACTACCAACCCGTTCGCTCTCCACAGTTTAGGAGTTGTTCCGCAGGACCTTGCCATCTACCAAGACCTCACGGCTCGGGAAAACCTGGAATGCTTCGGGAGACTCCACGGATTGCGGGGGCGTGGCCTGCGAGAACAGGTCTCCTGGGCGCTGCGGTGGATCGCTTTGGAAGATCGAGCGGATGAATTAACGGGCCGTTTTTCGGGAGGGATGAAGCGCCGGGTCAATATCGCTTGCGGCGTGATGCACAAGCCTGGCGTTTTACTTCTGGATGAGCCCACAGTCGGGGTCGACCCTCAAAGCCGCCAACGGATTTTCGATATGCTTGATGAACTCAGGTTGATGGGGACCAGCATCGTCCTAACCACCCACCATCTGGACGAAGCCGAACAGCGAAGCGACCGCATCGTCATCGTCGACCACGGAACCGTGATCGCCGATGGCACTATCCAAGAATTGCTCGAGCAAACGGTTGGTTCCGAACGGCGGGTCGTCTTCGAAATCTCCGGCCAACTGTCATCCCCCCCGGATGGATTAACCTGGGACGAGAACCGCAAGCGTTTCAGTTGCTCAGTTCATAACTTGCTCGAAGAGCTTCCTATTTGGATCTCCAAATTCGAAGACCGGGGGGGCCAAGTCCACGACTTGGAAGTCCACACACCCAATCTTCAC
>VGZN01000598.1 GCA_016872635.1 Planctomycetota bacterium
CAACGTGCAACCGCTTGACTCGCTCCTCCTCGGGCAGAAAGGCTTCAAAAAGAGTGCTGATCATCGGATCGGTGTCTGAGGCGAGTCGTCTCAGGGTAGCTTCATCGTAAGCTCCCCTCTGTTTCGCCGCGTCGATGGCCATTCGAAATGCACTTCTTCGTTTCGACTCCGCGTTTGCAGTCGCTTCGCTCTCTTCTTGCGGTACGCTGTTGTTTGATGCACTCGGGCCCTTAGTATCCATCTGCTCGATCCATTGTGCGATCAGCGACACCGCCTCGAAATCGACCTCTCGGGAACCGATGTGCGGCATCCTGCCGACGGACGAGGAGGCCATGCGGTACAACAAAATGCTGTTGCTCGGATTCCCCGGTTCGATGATCTTGGCATCGGTGAATCCCAAGGAACCCTTCTCGGGCATTTGAGCCAGGAGTTTGGATTCCTCCATAGAATCAGACCGCCGCAAGGAGATCGCCAACCCGGTACCCGCTCCGAATTGATGACAGTGCGCACAGTTGACATGAAGATAGGATCGAGCCCGGTCCTCTACCGAAGCGGACGCAGCCTGCTGCAACGGGAGCCGAACACAGCTTCGCGCATCGATCGATTCCCGCTTCGAATTCATCGTCTGAATCGACTCATCGCGATGCAATCGGAGCCACGAGGACTCGTCACCTAAAGTCTCCGAGTGAAGCTGCTCAGGATTAAAGGCAAGGGTCGTTTCCGACCATGGATTATGGCATTGAAAACATTCGTTGCGACCGTGAACACGCCATCGCTTTTGAGGAACGCTATCGATAACCAATTCCATTCCTTCTCGCGGCGCCAGCTCCGCATCGGTCTGGTCTTTGTTCCAAACATAGCTATATCCGTGCCAGCGCGAGCCATCGAAATGCAGCACCTGGGTTTCAAGCAAAACCTCCTGCCAACGGATGGTTTTGGCAAGAACGGTACCCGCTGGGTAATGCAAGCGGCTATTGAACATCGCCATATTGGTGAGTGGCTGAGGTGAATCGAAGACGGCAATTTTGGACGGACCGGGCAGACCGAGATAATACTGTGACGTTGCACCATCCTGCCACATCGGGTGATTGACAGAGAAACCAATCACTCCTTCGGCGGGTTCTTGATTCGGCGTCGATGCGAAAAGGCCTGTTTCGCTCAGACGGTTCGGAAACGCTTGGCTCTCACGCTGCTGCTCCATGTATTGTGGATTGGCCGCCAATCGGTAGAGCGGGGTTTGGTTCAAATGATTGACGACGAGAGCTTCACCGTTCGCATCGGGCTCAAAGGCAACGATGCGCAGTGTGCTGCTGGCGATTTCTCGTTGAGGTTCGGATCGGTCGAGCAGTACCGACCAAACGCGACCATGAACCCAATCACCGAATAAGTAACTTCCAGAGAGCGACTCGAGTTGCCTGCCGCGATAGACCATACCTCCGGTGATCGATGCGGACTGGGCGTGGGACAGTGCGACCCACGGAGGGGTGATCGGCGCGGGGCCCACAGGAAGATCGCTCTGAATGAGCTCATTCCCCTCGCGCACACTCCAACCGTAGTTGCCACCTCGCTCAACGCAGTGGATCATCTCCCACTTCTCCCAGCCAACGTCCCCCACGATCAACGTATCGGTTACGCGGTCGAGGCTCATGCGCCAAGGGTTGCGGAACCCGAACGCCCAGACCTCCTTGCGTGCGTTCGGAACCTCGAGGAACGGGTTGTCCCTCGGGATCGTATAAGGCTGTTCCTTGGATGCATTACGAACATCGATTCGCAGAATGCTCGAGAGTAGATCGGAAATGTCCTGGCCGGTTTTTAATCGATCGGGGGGACTAGGCTCGGTAGCATCGCCCGTGCTGATCAGCAAGCAACCGCTTTGATCAAACAGCAGATCGCAACCGTTGTGGCCACCAGCGATCCATTCGATGATCGGGAGTTCCGATTGAAGATCGATCTTCGGCAGAATGTCTCCGAGAACTTGGAAACGGGAGATGCGTGTTCCGTCATCTAATGGCTTCCCAGACTTGCTAGTAAAAATCATGCAAACATAGATGAAGCGGTTGTTGGCGAAATCTGGATCGAGTGCGATAGAGTACGTCTCGTGCAAGCCATTGCTGCGCGCGGGGTCAAACGATTGGATTTGCTTTTTCAGATCCACGACGAGATCAGCGCCGGCGACATCCTCGTCCGGTTCGAAGCTCCAGATTTTGCCGTGCAACTCGCACACAAAGTATCGCTTGAGTGCAGGCGACCATCGCACCTGCATCGGGTCATTGAATCGAAGATTCGGGAATGCGGGGACCAGCAGATAGGGGTGCGGCGGTTCGGGGGTTCCGTGGATGCGCGATGTGGTCCAGGGAACGCGGGGGGATGGGCTTTTCTCGATCTTTTCCTGCGCGAGCAGAGCCCCTTCGAGCATGAACGCGAGAACCAAAGCCATCACCCATCCAGCGGAGACTGTCCTCACGCGAGCGTCTGGTATCGAAAAATACAGGAGCATCATCAATGATTACGGTAGCTTAGCTTGGTTGTCTTTAGTCCGCACACAATCATCCTACCCCCAAATGCACCGTCCGGGGCAACCGTGACAAAAAATATTACTGCGACAAATCAAAACGGTGCGCGTTAGATGGTGATAGGTTGGTGAGATCGAATGCGAGCCACGAGGGAGTGCATCGACGGACGAGCGGTCAAAAGATGGGGGGCAAAAAATGTCAAGGCAAAGCTTCTTCCGTCGTAACTACCATCGCCAGATAGTGGCTGTGCATCCCTTTCCCGCCTCTTACCCAATTCCTGGTAGCTTTGGAGTGGCGGTTCCTAACGGGATTCAACGGTTTTGTCGGGCTAAAGAAACGTGATTGTCGCCGCCGTTCTCAGGGATTTCAATCTGCTCAAGCTTCAATCGCAACTGGCGAACGTTCGCGGCCTCCCTCGACATGGACTTGTTCTGTGTATAACAAGAGACTGGTGAATATTGCCGGATCGTATCTGGCATGCGTTACGAATCAAACGGGTGTCGGATCAGGCTAGAGGAGTCTTTGAGGAAAGAATGAAGAAGCAACGAGCCATTATCGCAGTATTTTTCCTGTCCTGTTTTTTGGGAAGACTGGACTTGTATGCTACCGAGCGACTCAACGTCTTGTTCATCGCTGTGGATGATTTGCGTCCGGAACTTGGTTGCTATGGTAACACCGTTGTAAAGTCACCTCATTTGGATCGCCTTGCGGCACGGAGTTTCGTCTTCGACCGTGCGTACTGCCAGCAAGCGGTTTGCAGTCCTTCGCGTACCGCGATGCTGACGGGGCTGAGGCCGGACACGACAAAGGTGTGGGATTTAAAGACTCATTTTCGAGTCGCTCAACCGGATATGTCGA
>VGZN01000599.1 GCA_016872635.1 Planctomycetota bacterium
TTAGTAGCCTCATCGGCAAATTGTGCGAGGCCATTTTTGGCCAACGATGTCAACTCTGCGTTCGCTGGAGCGGTGAAACCGCAGCGTTATGCAAACGACAAAACCTACCAGATCTTAAACGCAGGGTACGACAAGCTCTATGGCTGTCAATCAGTAGCGAGCGTGATCTCGAACAACGCTCTCTACCTGTTCACATGTCCCGGTGGTGTCGCTTGCCCGCGAGACACGACGACGGGGTTGTTCTTTGCTCCAGCAGTTCCATCGGCGATCAAGTACTACCTACCTGAGTTCGGAGCACTACGTCCTTGTGATGACAACATCTCCAACTTCATCGATGGTCCGACATTTGCGGAGTCTCCGTAATCGTCAGATTGTGAACGAGTTGGAGATGTTACCATGCCATATATTGAAGCAAAACGAACGAAAGGTTGTTGTAACGGGTTTACCCTCGTGGAACTGCTCGTCGTGATTTCGATCCTTGGTGTGTTGCTCGGATTGCTCGCTTGGGGAGCGAATGCGGCTCGTACATCCTTTCTAAAGCATGCCCAAGCTGCAGAGGTTTCGAAATTAGCTGCAGCCGTTGAAGCATATCGGCTCAAATACGGCGATTATCCGCCTGATGGGTTCACGTGGCAGCTGGTCGAATCTCATTTGCGAAAGGCATTCCCTGAAATCAGCAATTCTGAACTCGAGCTACTGCGTCCGCACGCCGAAGATTTCTCGAATACGGGTTCGAATCGCTTTGTTCGAAATGACAACTCAAACCTCCTGCCACAGCCTGAACTCGCCGTATTTGATCCGGCGGAGGCCTTGGTATTTTTTCTTGGCGGATTTAGCAGTGATCCCAGAAAACCACTCACTGGTAATGGTGGTCCGTTCAAGGAGGACCCAAAGGTTCCCGGTACATGGATCTACAATGCGCAACGTGAGAATGCTTTTTTTGAGTTCAAGCTGAACCTATTAACACTCAATGATGATGGAACCAAGTCGGTTGACGAAACCCTATACGACGAGGGAGTCCCCAATGACCTCTTGCCTGTTTATGTTGGCAAAGGCCCAGGCATTCAGCGAGGGGGCGTGCCGATCGTTTACTTCAACAGCCGGTCGTACTGCACACCGAATGCAGGACATAGGTTTTATGTCGCTGGAGATATTCGTAAAACGGGTAAGACCTGCGCAAGACCCTTTCTTGCAAACGGTTCGGATATTGTCTTTGCAAACCAGAACTCGTTTCAAATCCTTTCCGCGGGCTACGACAATCTATATGGATGTCAGCCCTATTTTATTCTACAAGGTGGTCCGGCAACCTTATTTGCAGTTCCGAGCGGTCGTCCATACTCCGTGAAATCCGACGGTACCATCGTGAAGACTGAAAACGATGCATTCGAACCGTTTCTTGGAGTTGGGGTATCGGCCCCCTCTGCATGCTACGACAACGTAAGCAATTTTGCAGTTGGTCCGACATTTGCTGATTCGCTTTGATTCGACGTCGGGATTTAATTCCTAGCGGTGGAGTAAGAACCATGAAACCAATCCAAAAAGATCTAAAACGCAGGCAATTGCGTGGTTTTACCCTCGTCGAATTGCTCGTCACGATCAGCATCATGGCAACGGTTGCCGGAATGTTCCTCGTCGCATATCGAGGCGCTGCGACCGAGGCGTCCAATATTAAGACGCAGAGTACGATTCGTAAAATTACAGAAGTATTAAACACGCGTTTGCAAGAGTATGAAAACACGCCCGTCTCGTTTGTAGCCCCCATACCTGGGAATGCAATTCCAGCGCTAGCAACAACTGATGCGGGATACGAACCTGCGACCGTGCTTATGGAACGAGCACGTTTATTAGCCTTGCGAGAACTGATTTGCTTTGAGATGCCAGATCATCCCGATGATATTCGGTGGACATATGCAACTGTTCAATCCCAAGGCATGCCGACCACAACTGTTCGCGGTACGGGGCTCGTATCACAATCGACCGGTGGCTTCTTCCCCGTTTTCGTGCAACTGGGTGCATCCAATCGAGCCATGCGGATCATGCAGAAATTGAGCGTTCCTGGAACAGTACCGCTGGTACCAATCCAAGGATGGGAAACAACCAACGCCAATTCGGAACTCCTCTATCTGATCGTTGAAGACTCTACGATTAATGGTTCCTCCGCGATGGAGTTATTTGGTCGTACGGAAGTTGGCGATACCGATAACGATGGCTTTCCAGAGTTTATTGATGCATACCGTCGGCCGATCCAATGGTTGCGGTGGCCATCGGGATTTCCAAGTACGTTGAGATACCATCCAGACTTGCTCGACCCAGCCCTTATCGATCCCGTTACCAAAGTAAGTCGGTTCAGCGGTGATTCGATCGACAGGATGAAGGCTGATCCGGGGCTTAGGCCGAATGCGGCTGGAGACTCAAAGGTTTTGATACCTGATATAGGTACATTTCCTTTAGTTGTATCGCCAGGAGCCGACGGTGTTTTCGGACAACGATTTGAGTTGGACCCATCGACAATCCCAACCCCTGTAGCTGGATATTCCCTCAGTGGCTCACGCACGGTACGAGATGTGCTGTTCCCCACACCCTATGGAACGGTGCCGATGCCAGACCCTTGGTATCCGCGCCCTCGTCCTCCCTTGTCGAACAGTGATTTGTCAATCTATCGGCTAGGGGCAGTTATCAATCCATCTGCATTCAAAGATGATGTCACCAACTTCGATATCAACGGTGCCTATCAATGATCGACTTCGATTACAAAACTGTTGTTTTCCTGATAGCGAGCGATAAAGGCGAAGTCCGTGCTCGCATTTTGGATCGACGCAGATACGGGCTAACACTCGTTGAACTGCTAGTCGTTGTCGGCGTCGTATCGGTTCTGGCTGCCGTTGTTTTGCCGTCTGTAAAAACGGTACTTACGGATAGAAAAGCCAGTCAGGCAGCAATACTGGTAAGGAATTTCATGGAGGCTGCTCGAGCGCGAGCCATTGGTAAGAATCGCGCCGTTGCTGTTGTATTTGAACGCCTATCCTCGCGAGCAACAGTTGGTACCAACGGGGCATACGTCTCGGAAACGGCAACACCTGGCCCATTAGATCCGCTTAACCCGTCAACGAACTTCGTGCCCTACAACGCCTGCATTCGATTGAGTTTGGCGGAAGAACCTATGCCGATTACGGAGGCGATGCTTCCTGGTGCAATCACCATCACGGCGAGAGAACCTCGCGATGGCCTTAACCCACCAATACCGAGTCCAGGTGGTTATGTCGGGCAAGACGAAATGCTGGACGGTGATCAACAAGATCAGAATGGCAACATCATCGGTCCCATGGAAGTTCGAATATTTCGAGTTGCATCCACCAGCAATATAG
>VGZN01000600.1 GCA_016872635.1 Planctomycetota bacterium
TTGTTGAGGAAAAACATCATGAGGAACAGGCCTGGTGGCAATGCAAGAAGAACGATTCCTGAAAGCCGCCCTTCCCCAGTAAGTGCTTGTATTTGCCCCGCCAGTTTGTAGCGTGATCGAATCAATCGCCCGATTTTCTCTAAGATTTCGGCAAGATCACCCCCGGTTTGCCGTTGGAGGATGACCGCGGTTGCGAAGAATCGCAAATCCAAATTCGGAATGCGTTTTGCCATCGCGTCGAGCGAGGATTCGAGGGACACACCTAAGTTCTGCTCCTCATAGCATCTGCCAAATTCACGACCTAGTGGATTCGACATTTCCTGAGAAATCAGTCCGAATCCGGCGCCGATGGAATGGCCCGCGCGAAGCGATCGACTCAGCATCTCCAACGCTTCGGGAAGTTGTTCATTGAACTTGGCCATCCGCTTCGCGATTTTGAATTTCAGTACAAGTACGGGAACGAACATGAGCGGGATACCAACCAACGGAGCGACGAACTTTGGGATCGGTACCATGAAGCAACCAATGGCCGCCAGTCCTCCCACGCCGATGCAGATGAGTGCGAATTTCTCGACCGGCAATTTTATATCTGCTTGCTCAAGCATGGTTGCCAGATCGATTCGATTCTTTAAGAGCTTCTCGATCGTGGACTCAGCAGCCTCCATAGGGTTTCGGAGGATCGAATTGTCATCAGCACTTGTGGCTTCTTTGCGACTAAGCTCCGTAAGAGAGGCTAAGCGATCTTCGACGATGCTATCGACCTTCGGCTTAAAACCGATTGCGAATGCGCTGATAACCGCGGCCACGCCGATGCCGACACAAAGAGCGATGATTGAGACCAACATTCGCTAAGCCCTCATCATAATCCGTTGGCGGAACGCGCTCGCGGGGAGCCTTACACCAGCTGCTTCGAGGCGATTCATAAAGGATGGGCGAACACCGGTTGCTTCAAAATATCCATACGCCTTACCTTGTTCATCAACACCTTCTTGAACAAAGCGATAGATATCCTGCAATACGACGGTGTCTTGCTCGAGGCCTTGGACCTCGGTGATGTTCAGAACACGTCGTGGTCCACCTTGCAGACGGTTTGCCTGGATGATCAAATCCACTGCGCCAGAAATCTGCTGACGTATGGCCTTAACTGGCAGCTCAAATCCTGCCATCATGACCAACGTTTCGAGACGTGCAATGGCGTCGCGTGGCGAGTTCGAGTGGACCGTTGTCATCGATCCATCGTGTCCCGTATTCATCGCCTGCAGCATGTCCAATGTTTCCGGGCCCCGGCATTCTCCGATGATGATGCGTTCGGGACGCATTCGGAGGGCGTTCCGCACGAGGTCGGTTGCAGTGACTGCTCCCGTGCCTTCGATGTTTGCGGGACGAGTTTCCAATCGAACCACGTGTTCCTGTTGGAGTTGTAATTCAGCGGCGTCTTCGATGGTGATCACGCGCTGGTCATTTTGAATAAAGCTGCTCAGGGTATTGAGCAACGTCGTTTTTCCGGAACCAGTGCCTCCGCTGATGATGACATTCAGTCGGGCCTTAATGCAGCCTTCCAACAACATCACCATTTCCGGTGTGAATGCTTTGAAATTGAGCAAGCCTTCCAATTTCAGCGGGGTCGATCCGAACCGCCGAATAGAAACCGCTGCACCATCAAGTGCTAGCGGTGGAATGATAGCGTTAACCCGTGAGCCGTCTTCCAAGCGAGCGTCCACCATCGGGCATGTTTCATCCACACGTCGCCCCACTCGTGAGACGATACGGTCAATGATTTGCATCAAATGCGGGTTATCGCGAAATTCTGTCTCCGTCTTTTCAAGCTTTCCTCGACGCTCGACATAAATGTTTTTTGGGCCGTTGATCAGGATATCGCTGATCGATGGATCCTTTAAAAGGAATTCAAGGGGGCCTAAACCAAGTGTTTCATCCAATACCTCTTCAACGACCCGGTCCCGCTCGCTACGGTTCAAATACGAGTTTTCGCTGTCGCAAAGATGTTCGACAACCAGCCGGATTTCACGCCGAAACGATTCGCCCTTGAGATCGCCGACTCGGGATAAATCGATTTTGTCGACGAGTCGCTGGTGGATACGTCGTTTGATGTTCTCAAATTCTTCGAGTTTGGAGGATTCCGAACGGCTGAGCGGGTTCACGTGATTTCATCGCCTTGCTGGTAGGTGGAGAAAGTCTAGGAAACCGTAGCGCTCGGCAATAGGCATCGCGATCTCAAATCTAGGCCACAATCGGCGTTGCCGACGTGTTCTGATCGAAACCTAACTGCTTTTAGCCCCGCAAAAATTGTGCCGGTTTAGAAACCAGCCCAATCCTCTGTGTTGCGGTACATAAGCCGAGTGCTCGTCAAACGATTCATCAGGGGACTCGCCCGATGATCGCTGCGGCAAGCTCGCTAGGCGTGCTGTAAACAGCATCCGCCCCGCTTTCGAACAACTCGCGCTCGGTACGAAATCCCCACGCTACACCCATCGCAAAAAAACCAGCACTGACCGCAGTTTTCATATCCGTGTTCGTATCACCCACATAGGCGATACGATCGGAAGAGACACCTGCAGATTCCCCAATCCAACGGGCGCTCGCAGGGTCGGGTTTGCGAGGAAATCGTGGAGAATGCCCTAGTACGGATTGGAATCGAACCTCCGGGAAGAAATGAGCCACACATTTTTGGGTGAAGAAGTCCGGTTTGTTAGAAAGGACGGCTATGGAGATGCCCGCCGATTCGAGAGAAATAAGAAGGTTGTCGATACCTTTGTACGGCCTGGAACGGTTGTGCCAGGTATCCTCATAGAACCGATCGAACAATTCCATGCATCGCGTTCCAAGAGCTTCGTCCTCGTTGGTTTCCGGAAGGGCCCGCTGAAAAAGAACACGTACACCATCTCCAACGAGGGTTTGATATTCGGCGATAGGGCGAGGCTCGAATCCGAGTTCGACGAGAACTTGATTGGTTGCCGCAGCAATATCCGCGAGGGAATCAAGCAGCGTTCCGTCCAGGTCGAAAATCGCCAAATCAAATCGATTCCTCATCATCTGCTTCCCACTCAAGATCGTTGGAGTCATTCATCAACTGTCGAATAATCATGGTGGCATAAGAACCGCGAGGCAGCTCAAATGCGAGCAGCCAATCGCTCCTCTCCGGTTTGTCTGGATCGGAACGCCAAGTGCCGGATAATCCACGAGCTAGAAAGACGATTTCACGGCTTCCTTTCGAAAAGAAGGTGTCTCGCGGGAATTTAAGCCTCATCTCTCGGATGGACATGTCGAGTCCTTGAAGGATGGACTCAAGCACCTCAAGGGTTCCTTCGGGCCACTCATGCTGGCG
>VGZN01000601.1 GCA_016872635.1 Planctomycetota bacterium
ATCGTAGTCGAGAGTATCCAACGCCGTCCACAGTTCAATACTGTCATAAACGTTGTTAGTGGTGAATTTGTAAGCCTCTTGACTCCCTGTGCTGGTATTAAGCCAATTCACGAACCTTGCGGCCTCGTTCCAAGAAACACTAGTCGCCGGTTTATCGAGACCACGAGAATCTTTCGTAATAGCGAGCGAATTCGCGTTCCCATAGGCGTTATTATATGCTTCGATCATCCGCTCGCTAACCTCGAACTTACCGATCTGGTAGGTGTACCCGACACTCCCCGCAGGCCTAGGATTACCGGTTGTATCCGCTGCATTTCCTGGATTCCCAATGGTCACGAAATCCATCGTGAATTGATTACCACTCGTCCCAAACGTTACCGACCCAGCGTAAACGGGGATCGCTGACATCCCAAATCCTAATAATGCGAGCACCAATCGCAAACAGTTTTGCCTCATCGTCCAACCCCTTCTGGATTACGGTATATCCGCTGTGCATCACCAAGGTGAAAAATGAGGTTGTGACTGAGGCACCCTTACGGCGACCCAACCATTCCCCTATCTATCAAAGGCATTTTTTGACTGCGAACCGAATAAGCGAAATCGAAAAATGGACCAAATATTTGAGATCAATTTTTTAACATGGGTTTTGCGTTTAAGGGTAATGTCTCGGGTTCCGCAGCACTTGAAGACACCGTCGGCTAACGCTGAAGTGGCTTGCGCGTTCAATGATTGTGGCAGTGACGCTTCCGTTTCTCAGCGGCCTATTTCAATGCGGCTAGCTCCTGTTGCTCTTCTCTATTCAACGGAACTCGTCTTAACCGCTCTCGGTCGATGCGCTCTCGCACTCGATTCGCTTCCTCGACCTTGTTCGCTCTTTTCAACGCCAGATACCAATGCAGCACAATTCGCGGATCACCACCCGTCTCGGCTGCTTTCTCAAAGATTTTGCCAGCCTCTTCCAATTGCCCCATCCGCATCAAAATCGTTCCCTTGGAATCCAACAAGTCCGGAACCTCTCCAACCAATTCGATCGCCCGTTCGATATACTGCAACCCTTCAGCGCAACCACCTACTGATTCTCCCAACAAACACGCAAGATTGTTCAACACAACCGGATCGTTTGGCGTCAATTTCACTACTCGACGCAAACATTCCACGGCTATTTCAGTCTCGTTTTGCAATAGCCAATAGTCGGATACTGCACGCTGTAATTCCAATTGCTCCGGATGTCGAGTTTGCATGTCCCGTAAAAATGCCTCCCCTGTCTTCTTTGCATCCTCATCAAGCTTTTTTCCCACTAGCGATCGTGCGATAACGGTTCCGATTTCAATCGCAAGCGGTGACTCTAATCCCACAGAAGTTCCATACGCCAACAGCAACTGCAACGCCTTGCTTCGCAGGGATATATCTTCGACCCCTAACAGTGTCGCGAGAATGGCAAAACTCGATGAGGGTGAGGACTCGTCCATTTCCTTCAAAAGCGATTCCGTACGATCTTTCGCCCCGAGCATCATGAAACCTACAGCCCCACGCCCCATCGATGCCAACCGTTGAGTGGTGAAACGAGGATCCGAATAACGTCCCATCTCTCCCTGTAACCATTGGCTCATCAATCCGATTCCGCCTTGGTTATCTCCTGTTGCATGCAGAGCACGGGCTAATAGCAGGTTCGCTTCAAACCCATCGCGGTCGATCTGCCGCAATTGTCTGGCTTGCTCCAAAGCCATGGCTTCGCGATGGAGTTCGAGTAGCAGGGTTCCGTATACATATCGAAAATCCCGATTCGATGGGTCCTGCGAGATCGACTGTCTGAGATACTTCTCCGCCTCGCTTCTCAACCAATTTGCCTCGCTCTGATTGTTGGCTTCCAATTGCAAATTTGCGGCTCGTAGTGATACCATTCCCAATTGGAACAATTCCTCTCCGGTTGCTCGTTCCGGTTTGGGTATCAAACGCTCCAGGAGCATTTTCGCTATCGTAAGATCGGATGCGAAACCTCGCTGCGTATGTAAATTGGCCAAGAGTTTTAGATCGGAAGGATTATTGCCAAAAGGCGGCGATGTCAACATCGACGGAATCCTTTCCCAGTCTGCGGGCGTTCCTCGCGACGCCAACGCCGATGCCAACATGTGTCTCAGTCCCTCATGCTCTGGTGCTTTAGGATATACGACCTCTAAGCTTTCAATAGCCTCTGCGAATTTCCGTTGTCTCTGCTGCGATTTCGCGATCAGAATAGTCAGTTCGATCGGATCACCTCCGATTTCGAGCGCGCTTCGGTAATTCGCAATCGAGGCTTCGATATCCCCCGACACAAACTCCATCCGTCCCAACGCGATATACTTTTGGAGCGGGGGAACCGAGTCGGCTATTCGCAATCGAGCCATGATTTTCGGTAGCCGATCGATTTGTTTGGTCATGCTACTAAAATTGAAATCGGCATTGATCACACGCAAGTCCGCTGGGGCGATAGCAACTCCTTTATCGATCGCCCCCGTCGCCTCCAGAATCAGATCTGCCCGTTCCTCGTCGGTTCGATCTCGCGATTCGGATTCGAGGACGCTTGCATACCATACCCATGCCATCGGATCCTTCGGTCGGGTCCTGATCCCCGATCTTGCAATCTCTAGCAATCGATCGGGTTGATCATTTGCCATTTCCAACGCGATGGAGGCGACGCGGGGAGACGCATCGCGATTTACCCCCATGCGGTCGATCAATGCTTTTGCTTCATCTAAACGACCGTTCTGGTACAAGAGTTCACATAGCCGCTCGTGAATCGAAAAATCGTTTTCACCCAACGCAACAGCTTTCTGATACTGGTACATCGCTTCCGTCGTCTGGTTTCCGCGATCCGCCACGGCCCCGGAAATGGCATATCCTGCACCGAGCGAAGGACTCTTTGCAATCAAGAAGCTCGCGATTTCGCGAGCCGGTGCTAGATCGGTGGTCGGTTCCAAATTTGTGATCGCGAGAATGCGCTTCGCGGATACGATCCGCCACGCGATCCCGTCTGTACCTTCAATCCTCTTCAGCCGATCTTCCACGGAGCGAATAGCACGATCCCAATTCGCTTTTGAAACCACAGGGACCCGAATCGCCATGTCACCGATGGCGACGATGCGATCCGTGTCGTTGCCGCATGCATCCACCAATTGTTGCATTTCTTCTGGCCACTTATCCGAGTCGTCACAGAATCGAAAGTAAGTCCGGCTGAGCAACTCGCTGGACAGATTTCGTTGGAGAGCATCGAAGAGCATCGTTCGTCCTTCGGATTGGGCACCACGGTCTGCTGCGATTTCGGCGCGTTTAAGGATTGCTAATTCATGGTCGGGATGATTGGA
>VGZN01000602.1 GCA_016872635.1 Planctomycetota bacterium
AAAATCAGATCCGAACCTTGTTAGCTTCGCCAAAGACGTTGCGCCGTGGATCGTCGCCTCATGCGGTCGTTGCCACGTCGATAAAGAAAGTGGCGGTTTCCAAATGGCCAACTACGAACAACTGATGAAAGGATCCAAAGCAGGTGCGGTCCTATTCGCCGGAGACCCAGATGGCAGCCAACTCCTCAGCGTGATCGAAACCGGAACAATGCCCCCCAATGGATCTAAAGTCTCCCCGGAGAACCTTGCCAAATTGAAGCAATGGATCCAACAAGGAGCCAAGTTCGATGGGGAGGATCCCAAAGCCTCTCTCAAAACGCTGGTCGGGAACAGAACCCCGAACATGCCTGCCAATGACAAACCCGTCGAAGTGAAGCAAAGCACCGGAAAGGAAACCGTTAGTTTTGCAAACGATATCGCACCGATCTTGGTGGCCAACTGCAACGGTTGCCACTACGGTGGCACGCGCCCCTCCGGAGGATTCGCATTCAATAACTTTACCGGACTCCTCAAAGGAGGCACCAGTGGACCTGCTCTCGCTCCCGGCAAAGGTGACGATAGCCTCTTGGTCAAGAAACTTCTCGGAACCGCAGGGCAACGAATGCCGGCTGGAGGACGCCCTGCACTCAACCCAGAGCAAATCCAATTGGTGAAAACTTGGATCGATGAAGGCGCTACCTACGACGGTGATAGCCGTGAGAGTCAACTCGAATCGGTGATCGCCAAGTCGTGGGCCGCCAAAGCAAGCCACGTGGAGTTGAAGACAAAACGAATGGAACGGGCCAAGTCTCGGTGGCAGCAGGTTGCTCCCAAGTCGACTCCAGATGAAGCCAGCGACGATGAGTTCCATATCGTAGGGAATATCGGCGAGGGAGGGGCCAAACAACTGCTCGCCCAAGCAAACAATGCCGCAAAAACATTAAAGAAACAACTCAAGATCAGCCCCAAGGATCCTTTGATCAAAGGTGGCATCACCATCTATGCCCTTAAGTCGCGATACGATTACAGCGAGCTGGGAAACATGCTCGAGAAACGTAGCCTGCCCTCAGAATGGTCAGGACACTGGCGCAAGGATGTTCTCGATCTCTACGTTGCAATGGTATACGACAAATCGGATGGGAAACTAAATGAAACGTCGTTGCTTCAGCAGCTTACAAGCGTTTGGGTTGCATCTCATGACGGTGTTCCCAAATGGTTCGCCGACGGAGCAGGACGAAATGCGATTGCGAACGCCGTTGGCCAAAACGACGCACGAGTGCAACCTTGGTTCCGCCGGTTCCCAGAAGTCCTTCAGGATTTGAAAACGATCAAACCGTTGACGGATGGGAAGATGAATGACGAAGACGAAGCGATCCTCGGATTCGGGCTCATCCGGAATATGCAAGTCTCCGAGATGAAAAAACAATACGATTTGGTTCTCCGAAATCTTGCTTCGGGTGCCAAGTTCGACGATGCGTTCACCAAGAGCATCGGCCCCGTTGACGTGTTTCTCACCCGCTCCCTAGGAAAAGGGAAATAGATAGCTGCAGCGATGATGCGATGATGCGAAATCAACGCCGCGGCTCGTCTAGCATCGCAGGTAATTCTGCGTAGCGACCACCTGAATTGGCGCAAACATTGATAATCGTCGCTGCGATTTTTAGCGACCAACCATGGGCTGGGCATAACCCGGTGGCATCGCTGCTCCAGTGGCTGGATAGCCGGCCCCAGGAATCGGCTGGCCATACACAGGAGCGGTCATCCCCGTCATCGGAACACCAGCAGGCATAGCACCAGCAGGCATAGCTCCAGCAGGCAGAGTCGCTCCAGCAGGCATAG
Organism: Planctomycetota bacterium; assembly: GCA_016872635.1. Classification (GTDB taxonomy): domain Bacteria; phylum Planctomycetota; class Planctomycetia; order Pirellulales; family Pirellulaceae; genus JBKCUI01. The sequence goes on from VGZN01000602.1 coordinate 1,819, forward strand.
CACCTGCAGGCATAGCACCTGCAGGCATAGCACCTGCGGGCAGAGTCGCTCCAGCGGGAACAGTGGCTCCAGGTACTCCATACCCAGAGTAGCTCGTTGGGTATGCCGGATATGCCGGGTAACCAGGTTGCGGTGCGCATGTCTGTGGACTCGAACATCCGACGGAATGCCCCAAAATCCCCAACCCAAGACAAACTGCCGCTCTCCTAAGTCGACGGTGAGATTTCAGTGTTCGGCTACTCGAGACAGAGTGGGAACCGGTAGATGTTTTACGTGCGATCAACATAGGTGCCGTCCTAAGAAATCAAAAAGTGGTTCGGGGGTAAATCCTGCCGACACATTGCTCCAACTCACCATGGCTGCGTTCACAACACCACGAGTTGGTGCAGCGATAGTCTGAATTTCTTTCAACCGTGTCCATGCCAATCTGTAGTCGCCATTGCTAAACAGGCGATATTTTTGCTAGGAACAAGGAATATGGACGGAGATCAGCTCCCTCCAAACTCACCGACTCTTGCTCGCCAGCGATCGATCATGCAAATCTCTATGAGAATGCTGTTTTCCTTTTGGCCAGGAACGCTCGCCGCCTGGCGACTCGGAGAGGCTAGGTCGCTTCTGATCGCGATCGCATTCGGCCTCATTCTTTGCACGGCTTGGGTCGGAACCACGATTTGGCCGATGTGGCTCGACGGCTGGAAAATAGGGGCATTATGGACTCTCGTCGCCGCAGGATCGCTGCTCTCGTGCGCTCATAACGCAATGGCAGGACTCCTGTCTCGCCCAAAAAACCATCCCGGTTGCCCCATCGATCAATGGACACTCGCCCAGGAGCACTATTTGCAAGCAAACTACTTTGAGGCTGAACGCATTTTGCTGCCATTCGCATTTGGTAAAAGTACCGATGTCGAAGCTGGCCTGCTTTTGTCATCAATTATGAGAAGGACCGAACGCTACCAACAGTCCGTGGAACTGCTAGATCAATTGGCACTCCTCGACGATGCATGGAAATGGCACGAAGAGATCGCCAAAGAAAAGCGTTTATCGCTCCAGCAAAAAGTGCGAGCCCACACGGAATCTCTCTGATTCCTAACGATTCCAGACATGAACTCGAACATCAATTCGCCAACGACCTAACTGTCTTACAGACACCGGGGATTTGCTAGCGTCCACCCTATCGCATTGCCACTCCATTGCAATGATGTCGATGCTGCAAGGAGGAAATTTTGTCAGTCCTGCTTTCGGAACGCGTTTTGCTGTATATATGTTCCCTGCGTTTCTAACGGCCAACGATCAAGGCGACCGGGAACATTGCTTCCCAAACCTCGAGATTGGCTTTTCCCAACGCAGCGAATTGGACTGTGCCCGCTTTGGCGTTGAACGCGGTTCGCGTTTGCGACGCTGAACTTGAAAGGAAGGATTGAGATGTACGAACGATTTACTGACCGCGCTCGCAAAGTTATGCAGTTGGCCAACCAAGAGGCCCAGCGGTTCAACCACGAATACATTGGTACCGAACACA
>VGZN01000603.1 GCA_016872635.1 Planctomycetota bacterium
TGTGGGGCAATGGCGAATTACGCGAGAACTGGTACTGTGTTCGAGAACTGGTACTGTGTTCGAGAACTGGTACTATGTTCGAGAACTGGTACTGTGTTCGAGAACTGGTACTGTGTTCGAGAACTGGTACTGTGTTCGAGAACTGGTACTGTGTTCGAGAACTGGTACTGTGTTCGAGAACTGGTACTGTGTTCGAGAGTGTGGACTGTGACCGAGGTGCCGACATTGTGTTGGAGAGATCCGACAAGGAGTTGGGAGTCGACGATGCGGATGATGATGATCCATGCCCCAAGCCCCATTGTTCGGGAGTTTTGCCGAAGGGGGCATGAGATTGTTTCTTGCAATTCGAATAAGAGTTTTGACTCGCAGGATAAATTGCCAGCTGATTGGGGGCCCAAGCAACGGTCGATTGACTTTTACGGCCGAAAGAAAGTAACGCTCAGTGCCATCAAGACCGTGGGTCGGATCGCGAGAGAATTTCAGCCGGATCTGATCCACGCTTTCATACCCAATTCGTTGGCATGGAGTGTTCTCGGTACCATCGGAATGCAACGTCCACCCAAAATTATCAGTTATCGTGGGATAACTAGGGTGCCGACATGGTTTGATCCAGCCGACTGGATCACTTACCTTTCCCCCCGAGTTTCCCTCCACGCATGCGAATCGCTTGCGGTCCAGCAGGCAATGATTCGAGGAGGGATTCCTGAGTCCCGATGTCGCGTGGTCTACAACGCGATGTGGGATTATGACGATACCCGAACCCGAGGCGAGTGGCGGGCTCGATGGGGTGTAAGTGACGATACCATCTTGATCGGTACTGTTGGTCATATTCGGCCTGTCAAAGGAGTCGATATTTTTCTGGAAGCCGCATCGGGGCTACCCTCTGGTATTCCCTGGAAAATATTGCTCGGCGGGGTGATCGATGACCCCAATGTAACGCGATGGATGCAGCACGATGCACTCCGCGATCGTGTGATCGCCCCAGGGCCGATTTCGCCTGCCGCGAGCGCCATGAAAGCCTTCGACCTTTTCGTGATGCCCTCTCGTAGCGAAGGCCTATGCAGGGCGTTGATCGAAGCCACCACCGTTGGGGTCGCTGCTGTGGTGAGCGATGCCGGAGGGATGAAGGAGTTGGTGCGCGACCAGCAGGATGGCTTGGTCGTTCCCAAGGAAAACGCCGAGTCGCTCCGGATGGCAATCCAGTCGTTACTCATCGATCCGGAAAAGAGAAGACGTTTTGGGGAATCCGCGCGGGTCCATACGCCGAGCTTGTGCGGCACCTCGGTCGTCGCGGACAAACTCCAGGCTATGTACCAGGAAGTCGTGCACAAATAGATAATGCTCTGGGAAGTTGTCTGATTCGAGATCGGTCTCGAATGCCGAAAGTGTTCCGTGGGGTAAACTTGTCCGTTGCTATATTCCTTGATCGAGGTATCAGTCCAATGCATACGGAAGTCGCCCAGTTTTTGCGGTACTTGGATGTCGAAAAGAATGCTTCGGATCTAACGATTAAATCGTATCGCGAAGACTTGATGGATATGGCGGATTTTCTGACAGACGAGGGGAGTCGATCGGTAGCACCTCGCGATGTGTCCCCAAACGATCTCCGTGGGTATGTGACTGCACTCCATGAAGCGGGGTACGCTCGATCGAGCATCAGCCGGAAGCTTGCGTCGCTCCGCAGCTTTTATCGATTTGCACAGCGCCAAGAGATGGTAGACTCCAACCCGGCAAAGCCACTACGCAACCCTCGAGGTGGACGCAAGCTGCCTCATTTCTTGACCGGCGACGAAATCCGTAGCCTGCTCGCAGCCCCGGACAAAGCCGACGAAATGGGGCTTCGAGACTCCGCCATCCTCGAGGTCATCTACAGCGCCGGCCTTCGGGTCAGCGAACTAGTAGGGATGAATGATCGGGATATCGATTTCGACGAAGGGGTGGTTCGGATCCGTGGTAAAGGCCGCAAAGAACGCTTTGGAGCTTTAGGCAAGTACGCGATTGCTGCGCTTCATCGGTACTTTTCCGCACGGCGTCCGTGTCCGACCAATGAACGAGAAAGTCCCACGTTTCGCAATAAATTCGGCGGACGATTAACCAGCCGCAGTGTGGCTCGGATGCTGGAAAAATACATCCTGCTGTGTGGTCTCGATACACGCACTACCCCCCATACCTTGAGGCATAGTTTCGCAACGCATCTGCTCGACGGTGGGGCTGATATTCGAAGTGTCCAAGAATTGCTCGGGCACAAGAGCTTGGTCACAACCCAAATCTACACCCACGTTAGCACCTCTAATATCAAGGCGGCTTACGTCAAAGCCCACCCTCGAGCCGGCAAGTCCAACGCCAAATCCCCAAAAAGTTCTTAGCGGCTGGTAGTGACTATCCGCTTAGTGACTATCCGCTTAGTGACCATCTATTGGCAAAGTTGCGAGTCTCATGCGTGATCGCGATCGCTCCCAGTCGTTTGGCGGAACACCATTTGCCACCTTGAAATTGCCACCCTGAAATCCCCTGCCGAGTAATCTGCGGGCTGAATTTGCTTTCCGCGGGGCATGAAAGTGGGCGGTTTACCTCGCCGGTTTCTGGGCAACAACTGCTTTGGATGACCAACCGGCGACGTTCGGAAGTTACAATACCGAAGTTACAATACCATGGACACCGCGGATACAATGCTCGGGTGGATGTCATGGCGGCCTAGTGTTCCGACGCCTAGCCCCTTTTCCTGGATCTTGATTTGAACTTTTCCTGATGGTCCGATCCAAAACGCAGCCAAAGAATCAGTCCAATCCCTTACCACTGTCCGAAGCAGATGCGATTTCTACTGCCGCTGCGATTTCTGCCGCCATGGCTAAGGAGGCAGAGCGTAGCGCTGCTGGTGCCAAGTCGTCGGTATGGACCTGGGTTCGGCTAGGCGTTCTCCTGGCTATCCTCGTCCCCCTAGCTAGTTTTGGTTACTATCGGAATCGTTATACGACCTCGATGGTGCGGATCAACAAGGCCCTCGAAAACTGGGACAACTTGGCCGCTGTGACAGAAATCAAAAAGCTTGAAAAAACAAACGGTCTCTCTGCGGAATCGGCGTTTCTGAGGAGCCGCGCCTACCGGCATCTTGGGGATGACATCGCCTTTGCGCAATTCCTGGAATTGGCTCGGCAGCTTGGCTACTCCCCGGAAAAGATCCAAGGAGAAAAACTTCTGCGTGAGACGCAGTTGGGAATCGGGGACGATGTCGATTCCTTGATCGCGAAAGCGATGGCGTTACCGGATACAGAGATCTCCGAGGTCGGGCCAGCGGTCGTCTATGGCTTGCTCGGTAAAATGCAGTT
>VGZN01000604.1 GCA_016872635.1 Planctomycetota bacterium
GCTGGTCTGATGCTAGAATAATTAGAGTCCGCACCTTTGTATCGCGAAGTCCCTTCACCGACTTCGTAGAGTAAAGCTTGCAACAGTGTGCTCACCATTCCCGCACACCGCGTGCTGCCCATCGCAGCATGCGGTGTTTTTTTCGTTCCCAGGGATCGATCTGATGGCCGATCATTCCGGTAGCTGCTTGAGCCGGCTCGAGCCACGTTTCCCCAGTCGGATTTTTTAGAAACAGATCGCATGATGTCCGACAATGCTTCCCGTAGCACAGCCAAACGACAGATCGCACGATTGGTGGCTGGAGCAGACTATCCGTGCTATGTGCTGTCAGATACAGGACACATTGTTTTTGCGAATGAAGCGTTCGGCCGATTGCTTCGAACCGACCCCGATGCTTTGATTGGTATTCATTGCTCTCCCATCGCTACGTTAGGTACAACAGAGCCATTATGGGCCTCATGGTTTTCTGCGCCCCCTAATGGATCTCCACACCAGGTATCCATCCATCGCGATACGATGCCTCAAGCGATGCTGGATTGGATAGCAAGTCGCGATCCAGAGGTGACTTCACAACCGGGCTATTTATCGTCGTCGCTCAATGGCAAAAGTTGGGTGCGTGTTGGGATGCCTCTCGATGATCTAGATGCACCAACCGTGCTCTATCTACTTAAAGAAGATCGCGGAGACTTTGACCGAGTACTTGATTCGGTGCGGCAGTCGCACCTTCGTTCGATAGCGATTCAAGGAAGGATCGAGCACCCTGAACTTCAATCACAGTGGTACCTTTCGGGAGCATCGGTCGACGCTCAGCGAGCGAGGTCACAGATTCGGTTAGCGGCGAACGGTAACCATCCATGTCGCCTGATCGGCCCAGCCGGTTCCCCGGTATATCAATGCGCTCTTTGGATTGCACGGGAGCGACTCCAACGTTTGCTCCCCAAGGGAACTGCCAAGCCCGAGGTCATCACCATTGAATGCCGCCTTATGGACAAGGAGCTATTGGCGGACCTACTTGATATGGCAGACGAAGCCCTGCGCCGAAACGCAAAAGGCTACGTTCTATTGCATCAATTAGATCGTCTTGCCCCAGAACTCAAGGAGCCATTGGCGAGAAAAATACTCGGGGAACGCTGGATGGTGATTGCAACTACGAGTTCCGAAGCACCGCTCGGCTCAAGTAGCACCTCAGGAGACTGGGGGGTGCTTGCTGCATCGCTTGACACGCAAATCGTAACCTTTACCCCAATCTGCATACGTATCGCCGACCTCGAACCTCTGATTGTCTCATGGTTTGATAATCATTATCGCACCCAGCAGATCGCCATACCGCCCACATGGACCAAGGAGTTCATGGACACGATACTAGCCTATTCCTGGCCCAACGATTGCGAAGAGCTCGGAGAAACACTAGAGCATGCCAGTCGACAAGCACTCGTCGACAGGACCACCACGGATCGCGAACAACAAGAGCCAGCGCTGGTGCTAACCGAGAAGCATTTACCTATTTCCTTGCGAACGTTTCCGTCCCACATGAATCGCCCTCCTGTCGAGAATACGATCGAATTGGATGTCGTCCTCGATCAAATCGAGAAGGAATTGATTTTGCGGGCTATGGAACGCAAGAAGAACAATCGATCCGCTGCTGCGCAACTCCTAGGCATCTCGCGAGCCCGGTTGATTCGCAAGCTGCATCAGTGGGGATTGGGTGCATCAGAGACAACTTCTGATATCGAGGATGATGCACCGATCTTTGAAGAGGTAGATGATCAAGACGCGTAAAATATACAAATACACGACACTCGTCATCGTATTCTTCGGCATCAAGGCACCAACAGCGGCACGGCACATCCATTCGATTTCGCCATGAAGTGAGCTACCACTGGGCTCCAGGAGGTTTAGCCCCTGCATGTTTCATTCGAACGCTGTAAAGAGATGTGCGCGCTGTAATGAACAAGGTCTTATAGTCGTCACCGCCAAAGGCAACGTTTGCTGGGCCTTCGGGGACAGCGATCCGTTCAATGAGCTTTCCATCAGGCGTGAACACATTGACTCCCTCGTGGGTTGTATAGACATTTCCCTTCTCGTCGACCGTCATTCCGTCGCTACCTTCCGGGATCGTAAATAATTTCCTACCGAGCACTCCATCCTTGGTAACCTCGTAACAATGAACTCCTGGCGGGAGCTTATGGTATGCAGGATCGGGATGCTTTGGATGCCCCCCGGTATCCGCGATGTAGATGCGGCTTTCATCTGGAGAGAAATTGATCCCGTTCGGCATGGCTAGATCTTTGACCACAGGTTCGATCGCGTTGGTCTTAGGATCGAATTTGAAAACCCAATGGCCAGGCAATTCACCGGCCCCGTTGAGTCCCCATGGTGGATCGGTGAACCAAAGGGTACCATCGGATCGGACAGCAACATCGTTCGGAGAGTTCAACCGCTTGCCATCGAATTTATCTACCAGAACAGAAATCGTTCCATCCGATTCCGTACGAATCATGTTGCGTGCGGCATGCTGACAAGAGATCAAACGCCCCTCCAGGTCAAGGATATTGCCGTTCGCTTGTTCACTATCCCTGACCTCTGAGAGACCGAGACCGGGCTTCCATTGCATCCATTTGCTATTTGGGATATCCGAGAAAATGAGTGCTTTGCGCGATGGAACCCAGACGGGGCCTTCGGTGAACTTCATATCGCCCGCAAGCTTCTGAACTTTTTCACCTTCCTGCACCAGCGAATCGGTCTCATCGCCAAAACCATATTCGCAAACCAGTATGAGCGAACCCATCCCCAAGAGCCAGGCCCAACTACTTCGTCGTCGACCCATCGTTTGCAACCTCACGAAAAGAAATCTGTCGTTTATCGCTAAAATCATCGAAGGCAATTTTTTAGACTATCCGAAAACCGTGTGCCGTCTAGGCATTTGCTGGGGGTGAGAGGTGTGCGGATAGGTACATGTTCGATCCTTCGACGTGGCTTTCACGCATTTGCTCTCAATCATACCATAGCAGCAAGTTTCAGGAGGATCCTTGAGTCGCATCCTATGCGAAGACAATCAAGGCTTATCAGTCGCTTTCTCTGCTGGCTCATCCTTGATGAGCAGTGGTTTCATGTTCGCGGGGCTTTGCCTACGAATCTCGCGTAGAAGAGCGGCAACGTCGTCTTGTGTGTCCTGTGGTGCGTGGACGATCAACACCGATCCGACGGTTACCATGCTACTGGTACCTCCTGCACTGTGCCAAGAATCTGGGTGGACGACATCCTCGATGGCTCGAATCAGTTGGAGCATGGATGTGTTGTCAGGAAACACGTAACTCAGGT
>VGZN01000605.1 GCA_016872635.1 Planctomycetota bacterium
GTTCTAATATTCGTGTACCTTTCTCCTAATACTATCACGCCACTCGGTAAGTTCCTTGGATTGATCACGTCATGAGTTCGACTCCGACCAATAATTATCCACAGGTGGCCGTGGTTCTTGTTTCCCAGGCAGCCGAGTCTCCCCCTGTTGAGACGATACTAACCGACACAGCTTCCGGGGCATCGGCTTCCTTGCAAAGTCACGCTGGCGCTGGTTTTTTTTGCCGAGAGTTAAAAGCTCGTTCCGACGATCGAAAGCTACCGCCGCGGGTCTTGATAGCGGGATGCGGTGCGGGGCATGAAGCGGTCGCGATCCAGCAAGACTTGAACGGGGTTGTCGATGCCGTCGACATCGAGGACTTTGTCTCCCCTGATTTGAAAATCAATTCGTCGGTGCGATTTGGCGTCGCAAGCGTATGTCAGCTGCCTTTTCAGAACTGCGCATTCGACGCAATTTTTTATCACCACGTCATCGAACATGTCGACGATCCTGTCGGTAGCTTAGCGGAGTTGTTTCGCGTGCTCGCGCCGGGCGGATGGTTGTTTGTCGGGACCCCTAACCGCCATCGGTTGGTCAGTTCCATCGGGGCCCATCAACAGTCGACCTGGGAGGCTACTTTTTCCAACAAACTCGCTGACAACGTCCGGGATTGGAAGGATCGATTAACAGGTCGCTTTCGAAATGAACTAGGGGCTCACGCCGGCTTCAGTCGTAGGGAACTCGATCGAATGCTCGCAAAGCACTTTGAAGAGCGGCATTGGCTGACTACGCAGTACCTCAAATTCAAGTACTCCTCTGGACGTGCTGCAAAACTTCTACCGATTGCTACAAATCGTTTCGTGTGTTGGTTTGCTGCGCCGGCAATCTATGCACTATGTCGCAAGTCACCCTGAAGCAACGACTCGTGTCCACTTGCAGTGTGTGTTGACCCGGCGAAGATTTGAGCGCGAACTGAGCAAGTTGCCGAGCGTTCGTTCGAAAACCCGTTACTCGGATAGTTGCCGGTTTCGTAGTTGCCGGTTTCGCTGACCCCTTAGGAATCGGTGAGGGGACTGTTCTCATCGATGGTCATCACCGAGCGGCAAAATCATTGCAGTGCAACGCACCCTTCCATGTGGTTGTCTTGACAGAAGCCGAAAGCAAAAAGGTCACTATTCGAGCGTTGAGAGCGAGTAAGGCGACGGAGTGAGGTAGTGGGTAAGCCTGAACTTGCCGAAAATTCGATATCGCAGTCCCTGGATTCAGAATCGGAATCTGAGATTCTGCCTGCCTTGAAGCCGTCAGTTGTGCTTGTGGATTTGGGAGGGGGCGAGTACGTCGTTAAAGATCCCGAGTCGCAGGCCTATTTGCAAGCTGGCGACTCGGAGTTCTTTTTGCTTCGCAACTTGGTCGAGAAGATTTCCAACGCTGAACTGCGATCGCGTTATTCATCGAAATATGGCGAAGATCTCGAAAGAGCGGATTTGGACCCTTTTTTGGAGATTTTGATCCGCCGTGGGTTGATGGCTCCGACATCCGATTTCTCGGGAGCAAATGGCCTAGCCAGCGAGCCCGTCCGCACGAATGAATATTCCGAAGATGACACTGAGACCGAGCAAAGTGGACCTCCGGGGCGTTGGGGAAAGGGGAGTCTACTCTACTATCGATTGCCATTGCTTGATCCCGATAAGATCCTGGATCGCATCGTGAATACGGTGCCGTGGATTTGGACGAAGGGATTTCTAGTGGTGTCGCTTTTGATGATGCTGACTGCCCTGTACGTCCTGAGCAGTCAACGTGAGGCCGTCGCAGCGTCGGTCGGTTACGCTCTGCGTTGGGAGACATTATTGCTCGTTGGAGCGATTTCGTTTTTCGTGACAGCGCTTCATAAAACTGCCCACGGGGCAACGTGCAAACGATTCGGGGGAGAAGTGCGCGAGGCAGGGGTTCTCATCATGATGATGATTCCATGCTTGTATATCAATGTCTCCGATGCATGGATGATCAAAGAGCGTTGGAAGAGGATGTTGATCACGTCGGCCGGTGGTTATATGGACCTCTGCATGTGGGCACTATATGTCTTTCTGTGGCGGCTTTCATTGCCTAGGACTTTGTTCCATCACTTGGCTTTCATCGTGGTGTCGACATGCGGCGCTCGCGGATTAATCAACTTCAATCCTTTGCTTCGTTTTGACGGTTACTACCTCCTCTGTGATTACTTAAAGATTTCAAATCTTTACGCACAAGGCCGGGAGTACTGGATGCGTCACCTCGTTTGGCTATTCTGGGGCGCAGAAAGGCCCGAGAAGAAGGAACGGAGTGGAACACTGCTGCTGTATGGATTGATGAGTTGGGCATTCGCGGTTTCCTTTTTGAGTTTCCTACGTCTGAACTTGATGGGCTACGTAAGCCTCCGGTACGGTGTTTTTGGGTTTTGTTTTGGAGCAGTTCTCATGACTTACGCAGTTCGACGGGTTTTTCGCAGCTTCATTGGGACGGAGTTCATCGAGATGTTGAAATCTCGCTCAGCCCGCACAGTAGCGTGACTCGGTGCATTGGGCGTTGGGGCGTTACTTCTATTTATCGTACCTGTTCCTTATTATGCCGTTGGGGATTTTGAGGTCCATCCGAGCGAGTGTATCGACGTACCGTTTCTAGTTCCTAGCTTTATCCAAGATGTGGTTGTCGACGATGATGCATTTGTCCATCAAGGTGATGTGTTGGTCCATTTGAGATCTCCTGATTTGTTGAGTCAAATCGAGGCCAAAGAAGCTGAACGAAAGGAATCCATCGCCAATCTGCAGCGATTGAAGGCTGGTTCACGACCCGAGGAGATCCTGGAACAAGAGTCTCGATTGCGGCGACTAACGAGTTGGTGCGAGCTGGGGCGTGTGGAGGTTGAGACGACAAAAGAAGCTTTGAAACATCAGTTGGAAGCTCTTGAACATAGGATCGGTCAAGCGAGAACGGAGCTACAGCATGCTGAAAAGGCTATCGGGCTTTCTGAACGTCTTGCACAACAAGGTGCACTCGCGGAGGCACAGTTAGACCGCGAAAGAACGAAGGTGAACGTGCTTCGGCAGAGAGTTTCAGAAGTGGAGTCGCAACGATCTATTGCAGCAACAGAAGGCGTGCGGGTTGCTGTGGCGGAAATCGCCCGAAGGGAGCAAGAGCTTGCCGACGCCGAAGCGAAACTGCGTTTGCTAAAACTCGGATCGCGACCTGAGGATATCGCAGCCGAAGAGGCTCGTAAGGAGCGTATGACTGAAGAGTTGGACTTTCTCACGATCCAGATGGAGAGCATGAAGGTTACAACTCCTGTCTCCGGGCATGT
>VGZN01000606.1 GCA_016872635.1 Planctomycetota bacterium
AACCATCTACCAGCAATGGATCGATGTCGGGTGTTTCAATGCAGACATCGACCCGTCCAAAAAACCGTTCACGATCGTCATTCCGCCCCCGAATGTCACCGGAGCACTCCACTTGGGGCACGCCCTTAATAATACCTTACAGGATATTCAAATCCGCAAGCACCGGATGATGGGCGAAGTCGCCTTGTGGATGCCTGGGACGGACCACGCCGGGATCGCTACCCAAGCGGTGGTGGAACGTCGCTTGAAAGAGCTGGAGAATAAAACCCGCCATGATCTGGGACGCGAGAACCTGGTTGAGCGGATTTGGGAATGGAAGGACCAATACGAAACACGCATCCTGGGGCAATTGAAGCGGATGGGATGCTCGTGCGATTGGCGTCGCACTCGGTTTACGTTGGATTCGGTATGCGCGCGAGCCGTCCGCAGCACGTTTTACGACTTGTTTTCCAAGGGGCGTATCTACCGGGGTAAACGGCTCGTCAACTGGGATACGTACCTGCAAACTGCAGTCAGCGACGACGAAGTATTCACCGAAACTGTCTCAGGGAGTTTTTGGCATTTCCGATACCCCGTGAAAAATCCGGCTGCCGATGAGCCGCAGTATGTCGTAGTTGCAACGACCCGGCCGGAGACAATGCTCGGCGATACGGCCGTTGCAGTCCACCCGGAACCGCGCGCTGCACTCGAGAGAGCACGAACCGCTTTGCTCGAAAAGATTGCCGAAGCCGCCGCGAAGGACAAGCCTGCGCTCGAGTCGCAGTTCGAAGAACTTGAGAAACGGCAACACGAGATCCTGCCGGCTCTGGAACGGTTGGCAGCGATGGCACGGGCTGGACGCACGCTTCGGCTTCCTCTTGCGGAACGAGAGATTCCTCTTGTAGTCGATACGTGGGCGAAACCTGAGTTAGGCTCGGGATGCGTCAAGATCACACCGGCCCACGACCCGAATGACTATGAGGTGGCTAAGCGTTGCGATCTGCCGATGCTCAATATCATGAACACCGATGGCACCATCAATGAGCATGGTGGCAAGTACGCCGGTTTGACCATGTCCAAGGCGCGAGAACGCGTTGTTGCCGACATGGACACTCTCGGCTTTCTCGAACGCGTCGAAGATCGCGAAATCGATTTGAAGCATAGCGATCGGAGCAAAACGCCGATCGAGCCGTTCCTCGCCGACCAGTGGTTCGTTGCCATGGCCGAATTAGCTCAGTCGGCGATCGATGCCGTGAAGGACGACAAAGTAAAGATTTATCCGGAACGCTACACCTCGGGTTACGTCGATTGGTTGAGCGAAAAGCGCGATTGGCCGGTCGGGCGCCAACTCTGGTGGGGACACCAAATACCCATTTGGAGCAAGACCTTTGATACCACGGCCGATGCAAACTCGATGAAGTTTCAAATCGAAGCCATGCCAGCCCGCGCTGCAGGACTTCTCTCGGTGACAATCGAGGAACCATCAACCGTGCACGTCTGTGTCAAGGATGAAGACTCAAACTTGGAATCAAGTTTGGAATCTCTCGGGCTGGTCCGACAGGACGATGTGCTCGATACATGGTTCTCATCCGCGCTTTGGCCTCATTCGACCTTGGGGTGGCCGGAACAAACCGAAGACCTCAAGTACTTTTATCCCACCAGTACGCTCATCACCTCGCGCGACATCATTACCCTGTGGGTCGCACGCATGGTTTTAATGGGGATTAACAACGTCGGCGAGGTCCCGTTCCGTGAAGTCTATATCCATCCCAAGATCTTGGATGCCTACGGCGAAACGATGTCCAAGAGCAAAGGGAACGGGGTCGACCCAATCGATGTCATCGACAAGTTTGGAGCCGATGCCTTGCGGTTCGGATTGGCATGGCTCACGACTGAGACGCAGGACGTTCGGATGCCTGTGCAATATGAATGCCCACACTGCCAGTCGCTGGTCAATCAAACCAAGGAGAATCGCGTTCGTCCTAAGGTCACTTGTGACAAGTGCAAGAAGCCGTTCTCGACCCAATGGGCTGAAACCGCTGACGACAAAGCGTTACCGAGGGCGCCGGTCGTTAGCGAACGCTTTGAGGTTTCTCGAAATTTCGTCAACAAGCTATGGAACGCTAGTCGCTTTGTGATGATGAACTTGCAAGGGTATTCGGATGTTTCCGTCGATTGGGACGCGCTCCCACTCGAGGACCAATGGATACTATCCAGGATTGCGTCGGTAACACAAACTATGGATCGTGAACTCGATCGCTATGCCTATGCGGAAGCGGCGCGAGCTATCTACGATTTTGCGTGGGATGATTTCTGTTCATTCTATGTGGAAATGGCGAAGCCTCGATTGCAAGATCCCGCCACAAGGCCGCTCGTCCAACGCGTACTCGCACACTGCCTCGATCAAATGCTGCGGTTGCTGCACCCGATGATGCCGTTCGTCACCGAAGCCATCTGGCAACAATTAAGTCGGTTTGTCAAAACACGTGATCTATTTGCTACATCTCAGGCTAGCCCATGGATCATCCATGCGCCATGGCCAGAGGTTCACCAGCAATTCATTCGTCCACAAGTCGAGTCGCAGTTTGCGCATTTCGCAGCCTTGATCGGAGCCATTCGAGAGATTCGCTCGCGCCAAAACATCGCCCCTAAACAACGGGTGCAGTTTAGCGTTCGTTGTCAGCACGACATCGAATCACTTCTCCGACCGATGGCTCCTTTTTTGGAGAGTATGGCGGGCGCACAAGGTGCCGAGTGGGGGCCGTCGGTTTCACCACCTGAGGTCAACGCGCACATCGCCATTGATCAGATGGATGTCTATGTCGATTTGAGCCAGTTTCTCGATGTTGGGGCTGAGATCGCACGCAATGAAAAGTTGCTGGCGAATCTGGTCAAACAGATTCAGGGAAAGGAAGGACGGCTTTCCAACGAAGCGTTTGTCGGCAAGGCTCCTCCGGAAATCATCGAGAAGGAGCGGCAGGCGCTGAGCGAGTTGATCGCACAGCGCTCGGCCACCGAACAGGCGCTCGAGCGTTTGCGGCAAATGCCGAAGTAAGGCAGTTGGGCGAAGCTCGGTACCAGAAGCATCTCTTCTCGTAGTGGCTAGGCGGACTTCTTGCCGGCGGGGTCGGCTTGATTGAGTTTGTTGTACAGCGTCTTCAAACTGATCCCCAATTCCTCTGCCGCAGCAGGCTTGTTCCCTTTATGCCGCTGAACCGCTTCTTGCACCGCCAACACTTCCAACTCGCGCAGGCTCATTGGGCTGCTCGCCGACACAGGCTGGCTGGCTGGCTTGATATCGCGACG
>VGZN01000607.1 GCA_016872635.1 Planctomycetota bacterium
AAATTGAACGCGAAGCGGAAATTGTCAGCTTGGCTGGTCAGCAAGGTCAAATCACCGTGGCTACCAACATGGCGGGGCGCGGTACGGACGTGAAACTCGAGGATAGCATCCGGGCGTTGGGCGGGATGATGGTCATTTGCACAGAACTGCACGATGCGGCTCGGATTGACCGCCAGTTGATCGGTCGGTGCGGTCGCCAAGGGGACCCGGGAACCTACCGCCAATACTTGGCGCTCGACGACGATATTCTTCGGAATGGTTTTGGCCTTAAAGCAGCCGACCGCTACGAAGAAATCGGGAAAACCAAGCAATTTAACAATTCGTACGCTCGATTGTTTCGCAGAGCCCAGCGCAAAGTCGAGCGGAAGCATTTTCGGGATCGGATGGCGCTGCTCTACCACGAAAAAGAACGGACCAAAATCCAACGAGAAATGGGACAAGATCCCTATTTGGATACCGCCGAATAACTGCCACCATAATTCTTGTGGCCAAAACCTGATCGCCGATAGCCCTTCCGAGTACACTAGGGGCACCCGAGACCCGCCGTGATTCCTCGCCGTGCTTCCTCGCCGTGCTTCCGTGGCGAAGTCATCCGCACGAGTGGATGACTGTTCCCGGAACCGATTGCATGCGGACTAGGGTACAGGGAAATATCTGTACCGCACTAGATTTCATTTTCCATAAAACTTTCCTTTGATTTCTTGACGACGTTGGAATGACCACCATCGAAACCGAACCATCGTTGAGCCACATCGGTTTGATGCAACCGTCGCTGCGCAAAGGTTCGTACGGTTTTTTGGTATGTCCAAACCCGATCGTCGATACGTATGTTGCGGGACCCGAGAATCAATGTGCCTTCGAGTGTGTAAACCCGGAGGCGATTGCTCAGTTGTCTCTGCGGTCGCCGGTGTTGTTCACTGGCTCGAACGGTACCGGTAAAACCTCGTTGGCAGCGACTGTGGCTTCTCTCTGGTTGAACGAAGGATCAAGTCGGCGCATCACGATGACCAGCGGCGCAGAGTTTAGTCGCTCATTGACACGCGCGATCAAAGCCGATGATATGGAGCGTTTTCGCCAAGTCCATCGCGACTGCGATTGCTTGCTACTAGACAACCTTCAAGAGCTTGTCGGGAAGCCGGTCGCTCAAGAAGAATTGGTCCATACGCTCGATCAACTCGTTTCCGATGAGAAGCTTGTCTTGCTTACCTCGAGCGACTTGGCGCCGCTCGTCCAAGGTCTCTCGTCGGCCTTGGTCAGCCGCATCGGAAGTGGACACAGTATTACCTTGCGACCTCCGAGTAATTCCGCACGACGAGCGATCCTGCATCTGTTGGCGTCTCAGTCGAACCAAAAGATTGCTCCGGATGTGCTTGACCGATTTGCTGCGGAGGTACCTGATGAAACGACCGCTTTGCAGCTTCGCGGACTGTTGATCCGTTGGGCTCACCAAGTGCGAAACGACGTCGAAAAAAGCAACCGGCCAACCCGCATGATTTCGAAAATCCTCGACTCCCAATCGACTTCGCCAGTATCGTGTGACGAGATCGCTAAAAGCGTGGCGCGAGAAATGAATATCCACCTAGAAACCTTGATCGGCCCCCTGCGAAAGTCGAGTGTCGTCAGGGCTCGCGGCTTAGCAATGCTGCTCATGCGGCAACTGACCCAAGAATCGTACGAGACGATCGGTGGATTCTTTTCTGGAAGAGACCATACAACGGTGATGCATGCCTGTCGGAAGACCGAAGGTGACCTGGGAACCGACACGGAATTAAGCCGGATCTACGACAGAATCCGCGCCCGGTTTCTTCGCAACGGGTAACGATCTTCTGGGAATACTAGACTGTCCGCTGATTCACGCCGAAAGCACTTGCCAACGCATCAGGTGGCGATTTTTTTTCGGCAGTTGATTATCATCGTACATCGTCGATTATCATCGACCTGCCGTTACCATCATTGCGAGCCATAACGGTACGCGATACTCGCCAGCAAGGGCTGCGCGACTCGTGGCAGCGATGTTCACTCTTTCCATCGATCCTTCCCTTTCCTTCCCACCCGTCACTATTGTGCCAAGAATGACTATGTCTTCATTTGTCTCGCGAACCGCCGCCATACCGTTGACCGCTGTCGGAGGCGTTACCATCGGCCGTTCACTCTCTCGCACTGCTTCGATCCGATACGGTTTTAAGCGATTGGTTGCAACGTGTGTTCGGGCTGCTAACGCGATGGGTAACGCTGCTTCTTTGGTCCTGAGCATGGTCGGCTTTGCAAGTATGACCGGGAATGGTTACGCGATCGTTGAGGAAGGCTTTGATCCGGCTAGGTTCGAAAAGACGACGGTTGTGTCTGGGCTTACCCAACCGATGGAGATGGCGATCGCTCCTGATGGAACGATTTTTCTGATCGAGCTTGCGGGTCAAATCAAAGCGATCGATCCCGCGACCAACATCGTGAAGACGGTTGGTCAAATCTCCGTAACGACTGCCCAAGAAAACGGATTGATCGGCATCGCGCTCGACCCGCAATTCTCAAATAACCGTTGGATGTATCTTCAGTACTCTCCTCCGGATTACTCAGGCCAGCATATCAGTCGATTCCATGTGAGTGAGGATGGATCGATCGATATGGAATCCGAATTCCTGTTGATGAAGTACGAAGAGCAGCGTCAGGAATGTTGCCACCACGCGGGATCCATGGAGTTTGGTCCTGATGGATGTCTCTACATTGGTACCGGAGACAATACCAATCCGTTCGGGGATTCCCAAGGCTTCGCACCGATCGATGAACGGGATGCCAAAGGGGCCTTCAATGCGTTGCGAACGTCGGCCAATACCAAAAGCTACAATGGGAAGGTTCTGCGTATCAAGCCGCTTCCAGAGGGTGGATACGCGATTCCAGATGGGAATCTTTTCCCGCGAGATGGATCGATCGGGCACCCGGAAATTTATGTGATGGGATGCCGTAATCCTTGGCGGCTCAATGTCGACCAACGCACTGGATTTTTGTACTGGGGAGATGTTGGTCCCGACGCTGGAGGTGATGGGCAACGGGGCCCGCGCGGCTATGACGAGGTGAACCAAGCCAAAAAGGCTGGTAATTTCGGATGGCCTCTGTTCATCGGGAACAATCGTCCGTATTTGCGAGTTGACTTTGCCGACGGTTCGATCGGTGATGTGTTCGATCCGCTAAAGCCTCGCAATTTCTCACGATTCAACACCGGCTCAGAAGAACTGCCGCCAGCGCAGCCCGCTTGGATCTATTACCCAGCTAGTGAAACTAAGGATTT
>VGZN01000608.1 GCA_016872635.1 Planctomycetota bacterium
GCTGCAGCGTCGAACTTGTCGAATCAAAATCCCGTCTCGGTGGACGCGTCGGTTCCTTCTTCGACCCCATCTCGCAATCCTATGTCGATTACTGCCAACACGTCGGCATGGTCTGCTGTAGTGAATTACGTCGGTTCCTTCAGTTAACCTCCCAAGAGTCTCTGTGGTCGATCCAAGATTCCCTCCATTTTGTTTCGAAGTCAGGAAAGAAATTGTCGGTTTCTGCGTGGCCTCTTCCCGCACCACTCCACCTTTGCGGTTTATTGCTTCGATGGCCCGATCTCCGAGCAACCGACCGACTGCAAATCGCGCGCGGACTGATCGCATTGATGGGGGTACAGAGCAACCCTACCTTTGACAAAACTCCAGCATTGGATTGGTTACGGCAGCACGGGCAGAGCGAGCAGGCCATCGCAGCATTTTGGACGACGATCTTGGTCAGCGCATTAGGGGAACAAGTCCATCGTGTCACGATGGGGTCTGTTCGCAAAGTGCTCATCGACGGTTTCGCGGCCACTCGCGATGCATTTCACTTGATGGTCCCTCAGCACCCACTTTCGGAACTCATCGATCAAAACTGTCGCAAGGTACTCACGCAACTACGAGTGCGAGTTCGCGTTTCGGAATCGGTGGAACAGCTGAATCGATTTTCGAACGGCACTTGGCAAGTTACGACCTCCAACGTACCGCAATCTGGAGAAGACGCACGGAGTGGACTCCGCGAGAACAACTTCGACGCGATCGTGATCGCCGTTCCATGGCATCGATTCTATAGCCTATTCACAAACCTCGATTCGAAAACAACCACCTCCGGTTCGGGCGAAAAACCAATCAATTCCATATCCATCGGCGAGCTTGCAAGTCAACTCGAAGCCTCTCCCATCACGGGGGTGCATACGTGGTGGGACCGCCCATGGCTCGCTCAACCTCATGCGATCCTTATCGATCGACTCTGCCAGTGGGTTTTCCCTGGACCGAAGGAAGCCCACTCCCATCGAGCCGACACGACGACCAATGCCTGTGCGGAAACCTATTACCAAGTTGTGATTAGTGGCTCGCGTGACCTGCCTCGAGGCGATCCCACAACGATCCTTGAATGGATTCAAAAGGATTTAGCGGAGGTATTCCCGGAGTCTGCCAAGTCCGCGATGATTCGCGGCAAGGTCGTGACGGATCCGCAATCTGTTTTTTCGGTTTCACCTGGCCATGAAGCAAGTCGCATCCGACAGGATGTGCTCGGCGCGCAAGGAATTTTCGTCGCTGGAGATTGGACCGATACGGGATGGCCCGCGACGATGGAAGGAGCGCTGCGCTCTGGTTCGCTCGCAGCCGAATACGTGCTGGAGCATCTAAATCGCCCTGCGAGTTTGCTCAAGCGATCCCGCTGAAGCAAGGGGCTTGCCGTTATTAGCAACCTGCAGTCATTCTCAGTGTGCGATGCAGCGCGAAGCTCGCCGAAGATCATGCGATGGAAATGCACTCATCCTATGTCGCGGATTTTGGATCGAACGTGGGTAACCACAACTTGTGCTCTTTCGCATAAGCTTCCACCGCCGCGGGAACCAAGTATCGGACACTCCGCCCCTCGCGAACGCGACGCTGAATATCGCGCGATGCGATCTCCATGCTGGGCACATCCAAGCGGATTCGCTGAATAGCTTCGATTTGCGCCGGTGTAGCAATTCCCATCAACGATGTCCAATCGGGATCTGGCATACCACCGCGACGAGCAACAACCAGTTGCACTCGCGAGAGCAAATCGCTGGGCTCTCGCCACTTTTTGAGATCGACCAAGGAATCCGCACCAATCAATAAGTAAAAATCTGATTGGGGTTCTGATTCCTGCATCGCTCGCACAGTGTCGACGGTGTAGCTAACACCTCCGCGACGAATCTCAGAATCATCGACCGAGAAATGGGGATTCGCACCGATGGCTAGACGAATCATCTCCAAACGGTCCTTGTCCGAAGACGGAGGCGACTCCGTTTTGAACGGAGATACTTTTGCAGGCACGATTCGAACCTCATCCAACGCCAAGCCTTCGCGAAACTGCTCTGCAATGATCAAATGCCCCACGTGGATGGGGTCAAACGACCCTCCGAAAAGCCCAATTTTTTTCCTCAACTCGATTCCCCTTGTCAATGCGACTCAACGGCGAAGTTGTCGGCGGACATTTGAGTGATTCGTCGCAAGCACAATACCTCGGCTTGACCGTCGATGCTCATGTCTCCCAATTGCCGACTCACCCATCGCGATGTTGGGAAATTGATCTCCTTCAACCGCTGCGATTCCACAGATTCACAAAATGCCATGACCGAAGCCTGAAGTGCACGCAAATGTTTCCACACCAAGGGTAAAAAACTGAGCTCGAAGTACTTTGGGACCGACAAGCTACATCCTGGCTCACTGCTTGGGTCCGAAAGGAAGATCAACGTTCCGCGGCGCATGCCCATTCCCCACGCTTCACCGACACCTCCGAAGACGACGATCGTACCTGCGATGCATTGAGCCCCTAACGCCTCCCCCGCATCACCGCCGAATACGATGGTCCCGCGGCGAAGCCTCTCGCAAGCTCGATCGCCGACATTGCCGTAGACCAAGCAATCTCCGCCACGGATCCCTGACTTTTCTCCCGCAAGCGGGGCTCCAAACCTATCTCCGCAATTCCCAAAAACGATCGACTCCCCTTCATTTTTCCCAACAAATGCTTCGTCTCCCGCATCGCCCAAAACCACCAACCGCCCACCCTCCTGCCTCTCCCCAAACCGGTCCCCCACATTCCCTTGGATCACTAAAGTTCCTCTCGAATGATTCGCCCCGAGTCGACGAAACGGAGTGCAGTCTCCGACGAGTAGCAACGTTTCGTCACCGGACTTCGTCTGAGCCGACGATGCAAACTCGTTACGGAACTCTGTGATCGTGATCGAAAACAAATCGGCGAGGGTTCTCATCCCATCCGACGTTTCGATCTGGATCACCCGCAATTCAGAAAAACTCTTTCCGCACAGCCGATCCACAGCGATGGTAGACCCATCGATCCAATCTAGCGTCAGAGAACGAACTTGCAGCTTAATCATGGAACACCTCCATCAAACCGGGGCAACCAATTTGGCGCGGCACCATAAACTCGGGTCGTCCAAGGGAATCGTGTGCGATAGCCGGGCGATCGAATGCCGTCGGTACTGGGAATCCAATGCATAAAAGTAGATTCCTAAATCAGGAAAGTCGCTCGGATTAAAACCAGTTAGAGCGTCACCTGCAAAAAATATTTTGAGGTTAA
>VGZN01000609.1 GCA_016872635.1 Planctomycetota bacterium
GATTACTCTGCAGGAATAATTAGTTGTCGTCGCTCGATGGGTTTCCTTCGTCACCCTCGGCTCCCTCACCCATCAAATCGATAATCTGCTTTTGAAAAGCATCTCGCTCGCGACGGGTGGCTTCCAAGTCGAATACTAGGTACTTCATGTCCAAACGGAGTTGGCCGATCGATTCTTGGACCAACTGAAGGATCTTGCGTCGACGATTGGTGCTCTCAACAACTCGTTGGAACACAGGTTGAACCAAGAGGCGTTGATCGACAGGAAGCGTATCGATCACCTTTTGGAGATCCACCAACTCGCTTGGAAGCTCATTTACAAGGTTGTCGGTCGATTGTGCGGCTTGGCTCATGATGTCTCCTGGGCTCAATTGCGAAGGACTGTGCGGTTTAGGACTTGCCTCGAACTGAAATCAAAGAATTGCAGTTTCGGTGCCGAAGCACACCCGTGATGTCCTAACATGCTTGGTAAATCTATGCCAGTCAAGGACTTAGGAAAACCGGCACGATTGACAGCTTTTTTCTAGCCGTCACAGCTTGTTGCCGGAACGGAACATGAACCGATCTGGAAATGCGTCGCAAGTCTTGATACAAGCGAGACTTGCGTCACCTTTTGCGAGGATGCGAGGGATGTTGCCTCATCTCCACATACTTTTTCCTTTTTGTTGCACAAACTCGACACGTTGTCCGCTTGGCACGACTGTGGAAGAGTTTCCGTGCGTGCACGCTGCCACGGAATCCTCCCTTAGTGCTCGCCAGCGTTGCACGTGCATGCCAACTTCCTTCCGCTGGCACGTCATTTTAACCGCGATCTTCCTTCAAGTGGCCCTATTTTCGGCAACTTGCCTATCCCAGCACATCAATGCGTTCGACGGTGGTGAACCCCGTTTTCGATTGTGGAAGGACGATGCGCAGGCAGTTTTTGGGAAACCGCAGCGCAGCGAACCTGGGGTGGAAACGATTGAATTGGCTCACGGAAACGGGTCTTTCGTTTACCTGGTTTACCCGATCGAACCATGCGGTATCATCCCAGAACTCAACGCAACGATTCGGATCCGAAGTGCGCAAAGCGGTATGCGGATTGGATTCCGGATCATTTTCCCGCATGCTCGGCACCCTGCGACGCATGCCCCGCTGACCGAAGTTATCCTCGGTACCGCGCATGATGGGGCTGGACGCTGGTCCACCTCCTCCATCTCCAACATCATTCCGATGGTCGAGGACCGGCAACGGTTCCTAAGGCGTCGCTTTGGTCCCGAAGTCGATCTTCGTGAACCGTATGTGGATGGTGTAATCCTCAACGTTTTTGGCTTGCCCGGATCGACCAAACTCCAAGTCGACGACTTGGTAGTCGACGGTATGATTGCTCCAGGTGTCATGGCAGAAGCGATCGACGGGGAGGGTCGTCTGCGCACGACCGAGACACCCACTTCGGAACAACTTCGCACGATCCAAGCAGGTGTCCCCCGTTGGATCCAACACCAAGGCGAGAGTTTAGCGTACCTGCAATCGCTCGGATTCAACGGTGTACTTACGTCCCAGAACAGTGACCCTTTGGTCATCGAACAAGCTTCCGAGACGGGGATAGGCTTGATCATGCCTCCGCCGAGTTTGGTCCCTACTGAAGCTCAAGCCGACCAGTACAAAAACGTCAATGCATGGCTATTGGGTTTGGCACTGAACGAATCTCAGTTGGACAGCGCGCGGGATCGAGTGGCATTGATGTCTCGCTATCCTCGTACCTTGGCCAGACCTTTGATCGGTGAGGCGTGGGAAATGTACGGTGCTTATAGCCGATTGAGCGACTGGATTTCGGTGCCTATTCCACTCGCCACAACCGTCCGCTCCAGCCAGGAATCTTCGCAGATACTCGCGTCCGACCTGAGACCCATTGCGGGACGTGGTGCACCACTGACTTCCATTTGGACACAACTATCCAGCGAATGGTTGGCACAGCGCGCCATGACGTCGCGGCTCCTAGGATACGATCAATGGCCATTACCTGACCATGATCGTCTGCAAGCTCGCCTGCAACTCATTCGCAGCATTATGCATGGGTCTCGCGGTTGGATCTTTCGTTCTCCGGCAGCCCTCGATGCAGGTGACGAAACTGCGGTCGCGCGTGCCGACTCCTACACGCACCTTAACCGTGAGATCGAATTGCTGACGCCCTGGATTCAAGCGGGGGAATCGCAATGGCGTTCTATCCAAGTCAACTCACCCGACTATGCCGCCTCTATTCTTGACACCCCCAACAGCCAATTGGTCTTGATCGTAGCTGCCGGCCCATCCGATCAAATCTGCAGTCCAGCCCCTAAGCCAGAGCGGATTTCAATCACACTTCCTGTCTCAGGTCAACCACGCCAAGTCTATCGAATCACCCATTGCGATCTGCAACGGTGCGCTACACAAGCCACCCCCGGTGGAATGGTGGTAACGATCGACCGCCCTGGATTGGTGGAGCAGATCGTCTCCGTCGTCGACAATGGTCCGATTACTTACTTGAGAAATACGTTTTCAAGGCTCGGTCCCTCCATCGTCGAAGGTCGTATCGACACCGCATCCCAGATCTTGCAAATCGCTCAAATGACCTTGGTCGCCAGGCAACTCCCTGCGTCCGATCCAGCATGGGAAGAAATCCGACAAGCTCAATCTGCTCAGCGTGCATCTGGTAATTTTCTGTCCCGCTCTGAATTGGCTCGCGCTTGCGAAGCCGCCGATCTCGCGAGCTTGCTGGCCCAAGGCGTGATTCGTTCCTCATGGCAAAACGCATCAGGGCAATTTGAAAGCAGTTCCTCAAGCCCTCTCATTGCATCACCACTTTCGCTCCCTCTCCATTGGGAACTGGACCGAGTGCTTCAAAGACGAGCATGGCAACGTGTGGACCTACCTAGTGTCCCATTTTCCAACTTGGAGGACTGGAATGCTGCAGGCTGGCGGAGCGACCACAGACAGGCCGAAATTGTCGACAGCCAAGTCAAGATCACTCCCGAAGTAGGTCCCGGCGGCTTTCCTACGATGTACTTGTCGGCAGCAAGCCGAACGGGGCAACCGATCCCGAGTGGCTACGCGGGCGCGTCGATGCGAGTCACCAGCCCTCGCATGCGGTTTCCAGCGGGCTCGCTCGTCCACATCGAAGGCCTCGTGCAGATTGCCTCCCCAACGGATCAATCCCAAAGCGGTCTATTGATTTGCGATAACTGCGGTGGTGAATCCTTGGGGCAATTGATCTCAAGCTACGATCGCTCGGAGAGCACTTGGCGCCGAATCAGCTT
>VGZN01000610.1 GCA_016872635.1 Planctomycetota bacterium
TGACGGCGGAAAATGCCGTTGCCGAGTTGGTGTAGAGTTGTGGGAGGTTGTTTGGTGTCGAACGCGAACCGGAGCCGACCGATGTGTTAATTTGCAACGTTTCGGTGGCGGGGGCTGTACGAAATAGCCCATGCTTCGTCGAATTGGCAACGGTTCTGTCGAGAACCAGCTATTTTTCTCCCGAGGGTTCCTAGGTTCCAAAGTGGGGTTCGGTCGGAGGGGTGTCTCTCGGGTTTTGCTTGTGATAAAAGCAGGGCGAATGCCCTCGGGACATCCCCCTCCCTTAAAGTTTTTTCAATCCTGCCAACCACTTTGGCAGCAAATTCGCTTTTTGGCCCGTGCTTTGCTTGTGGGGGATGCGTGAAGGTCGCGGAGCCCAAGGTGAGGTTCGTGGAATACCTTGCGTCGAGTGGTGACTACGGTCCATGTTTCTTGATCATTTGTTCCTTTTTTGATGGCATCGAAAAGGGATCAGAAATAGATTAGGAGTGGATGGACGGGTCTAACTTTCCGTATCCTCGGTTGAATTTTGATCAATTTAGACTCTTCGAGAACTTTCGGAGCGAATCGCTATGCTGATTCATCGCGCGTTACGAGCAACACGAGCAACCCTCCCACGCTTTGCGGTTGGGGCGGCGGTTGCGATCGGCTCGGTATCTTCTTTTTTGCCTGCAACTTCGGTGGTTGCGGTGGCAAGCAGCACGGCCGAACAAGTCGCAAAGGCAAGTCGGCTGGTGACTTACGTTGATTCAGGGCGGACCCACTTCGCCCTGAGTTTACTTCCCGGCGAGTTGGGTCAGGAGGATTGCGCCGCGCGAATTGCGGTGGTGGTCGACACCTCGGCTTCTCAAAATGGCGAGTACCGGAGCGAATCAATCGAGATCGCTCGTGCGGTGATTGAATCGCTTTCAGATGACTCCAACGTGTCTCTGTTTGCGTGCGATGTGGAACCGGTCGAGTTGATGGCAGCAGGAGCGCCTAACAGTGGGAAGATCGCTGATGGATTTGCGAAACTCTCGCGTCGACTTCCGCTTGGAACTACCGATGTGGCGAGTGCACTGCGAGCCGCGGCAAAAGCGATGCCTGAGGGTGGCGATCGAAACATCATCTACATCGGTGATGGCGTACATCTTTCGAATTTGATGAACACCAAAGAGTTCGACACATTGATCGAGGAATTGGTGTCAGGGCACTGCGTTGTACATTCTTTGGCGATTGGTCCACGCACCGATTGTGAGTTTCTCGCGACACTTGCAAACCACACCGGTGGTCGAGTTTTTGTCCGTCAAAACATTAGTGGGATAACTCTACAGCAAATTGGAAGTGAGTTAGCAAAAGTCGCAGCACGGCCTGTTTTCTGGCCATCGGAGACCAGTTGGCCGGTAGGTATCACCGCTCATTATCCAACTCGAGTTCCACCGATGCGACTCGATCGCGATTCGATTTTGATTGGAACACTTCAAGGGGAGTCGGTTCAAGGCTCTCTCAAGATTGATGGCGAAGTACAAGGCCATACCGCTTCTGTGTCTTGGACTCTGAAGAGTGAATCCAGCAATCCAGATCTTGCCTTTGTAGGCGCGATGGTCGCGAAAGCGTCCAAGGATGGTGGACTCTTGATGCCTACACCGGGTTCTGATGCTCTGCGAGAACTGGGCGACACGCTCATGAGTAACGCGGATCAATTGGTGAAGGATGCGAAGTTCGCGTTGCATATGGGTGATAATCTCGCAGCGTCTGCGATTGCGAAAGAAGCATTGCAGCGTTCGCCAAATAATTTAGAGGCCCGTTCGGTTTTGGATGCTGCCCTGTCGGTGAACCGCGATGAATCGTCCGCTTCGGACGAGAAGTCTGCGAAGCCACAGCCGGTGAAGAACAACGGAGCAGCGCCGAAGATTGCCAAATTCATTTCCGCTCGGCTTCAGGACGATCCATTTGGACAACCACCCACTGAGCCAGCTCCTCCGGCATCCGATGATCCCTTCGGAGAGCCTGCTGGTAATGCGACAGTTCCTGAAGTGGATGGTGGCAAAGCGTTTGGAGGAAACGATGCGACGTCTGAGCCTGAGATGGAGTCACAACCATCATCTCCAGCCGTTGAGCGCGTTCCTGCCAATCCGTTCCCGGCACCTTCAGCACCGGTTCAGCAAAACGGTTTCGCTCCGGCCCCAACGTCGAATGATCCGTTTGGTGAATTGGCGACGGCGGGAGATCTCCTTTCGAAAGATGCGGAGATGCGACGTGTCTCTGCACAGGCTCTAGAGCGACAAGTGATCGCCGAATTGAGCCGAGCGCGAACGTCGGATGACCCGACCGTCTCCAAGATTGCTCTGAAATCGCTTCTCGATCAAGTACGACGGACTCCTGAGCTCGACCCAGCAGGTCGTGTGCAATTGGAGTCCCGATTGACAGCTGGTATTCAAGCAGTTGCCCGTTCCGAAGCGGACAGGCGAGAGCGGATTGCGCGTTCTGAAGCGGTCCAATCAACCGCATCAGCATCGCGACGATTGCTTGCGGAACGAGAGCGCCGAGGTGCCACGATTCAACAGTTGGTTGAACGTTTCAGCGCACTCCTTGAACAGCAACTCTACGCAGCAGCGAACAATGAGATCGCCCCACAAATTCACGAGATGGATCCGGACAGCGTGATCGATCTTGTGGTCGAGACGGAGTCGAACTCGCTTGCTAATTATCGATTGATCATGGACGTGATCAAGCAGAGGAATCGAGGGTTCGTAGACACCCTTTATCTTTGCGAAATCGGATTGATCCCGTTCGTGGACGAACCACCCATCCGATACCCACCAGCAGAAGTGTGGCAGGCCTTGAGTGCACGCAGGCTGGAAAGGTACGGCACCATCGATTTGTCGGGTGGTAACGAGACAGAGCGAAGAATCTTCCGGGCACTTCGAGAGCGAGGAGAAGTTAGTTTCAACAACTCTCCATTGAGTACGGTGATGTCTGAGTTTTCCACGCAGTACAACATCCCGATCGTTATCGATAGCAGGGCCCTAGAGGAAGAGAGCGTAACGCCGGAAGAGCCTATCACATTGCAAGTCCCAGAGATTTCGCTTCGCTCAGCACTCAAGCTGATCCTTGAGCCACTGAACTTGACCTACGTCATTCAAGACGAAGTCATGAAGATCACCAATAAGAAAAATTCCGCAAACGTTGTTCGTGTTTACCCAGTCGGTGACTTGGTCGTTCCCGTGATGAACATGGGCGGCGGCATGGGCGGCGGCATGGGTGGCATGGGCGGCGGCA
>VGZN01000611.1 GCA_016872635.1 Planctomycetota bacterium
CCCCCCACTCGCTCCGACGGTTTCCCCGTGCAATCCTTTCCAGATACCACGGTTGACGCATCAAAAATCCCTGTCCCCCTAACTTCTACGAACAACAATGACCCACTGGCACCAAACATCGATTCAGCTTCGCCCCTACCCCAGAGGCTTTCATCTGATCACCTCCTCGATCGAGAATGCAATGCCGCAAATCGGGTCAACCGCGATCGGGTTGCTCCATGTATTCATCCAACACACCTCCGCCAGTTTAACCATCAACGAAAACGCCGATCCCGACGTCCGAACCGACTTCGAAACCGTCTTTGACCGAATGGTCCCCGAGGACCAACCACTGGTTCACACCATCGAAGGCCCCGACGACATGCCAGCTCATATCAAAGCATCACTGCTTGGTTCAAGCGTCTCGATCCCCATCCGAGATGGAGAGCTGCAACTCGGGACGTGGCAAGGAATTTATTTGTGCGAACATCGCGACCAAGCCACCTCGCGGACCCTCGTGATCACGTTGGCAGGGACTGCGATCTAGGCTGAAGAAGCCTACGGCAGAAGAAACTTCGGGCCAAAGAAACCGCGGACCCGAGTCGTCATTCAGTGCCTCTTGAGAGCACTGCCCATCCAGTTACGCTAGTCCTGTTCGGAGGGCGATCGAATCATTTCTTGCCAAGTTTCCGTTTGCGTTCAAAGAACTCGGTCAAAACGCGACCACATGCACTGGCAAGAACGCCGCCAACAACCTCGCATCGATGGTTGAGCCGCTCGTCGTTCAACATTCGATACAAAGACTCGACTGCGCCGGCCTTGGGATCGATCGCCCCATAAACTACCCGCGGTATACGCGCCTGTAGGATCGCTCCCGCGCACATCGGGCACGGCTCCAGGGTCACGTACAATTCACAATCGATCAAACGCCATGAGTTCAATTGCGATGCCGCTTGCGTGATAGCGATCATCTCTGCGTGCGCCGTCGGATCGGCGAGTTGTTCCCGCTGGTTGTAGGCGCTGGCAATCACCCGTCCTTTATGGACGACCAAAGCCCCTACTGGGACTTCGTCCTCGCTCGCCGCTTGATGGGCCAACCCTAAGGCTTGCCTCATCCAATGCTCATCACCGATGGGCATCCAATCATCCAACAACGGTTCGTCAGGGTCGAAATCGCGCATGAGGGTTCGTTCGGATGGATGATTGTCTGGGGATAGCTGAGATCGCGTAAAGTACTAACCAATCTTAACTAGGCAATCTCAAGTTGTAGATCAGTGATCGGTATCGTGTTATTGCGGGCTTTTGGGTGTATTTCCACCTGCCGATTGGTTCTTTTTCCATGCGTCGATTCGGGCTAGGCGCACGTTGTCGGCACCCTTGGGGCTCGCGATGGATCGACCGAGATACCCACGCCGCTCTTGTAGGACGATGTTCGGAAAGTACTCGCGATATGCCATCCCTGAGATCTGCATGCAAGCAAGCACTGCAGCGTCACGCACCTCAACGGTGTACACCGTCCTACCCGGTTCCTGCTCTTGGTTCGGCATCTTTTCATTCGGCGACCCTCGAGGCAAAGCTCCCGGAACTCCACCTCCGGGAAAACTAAAGCTCACGCTCTCTTCGCTGACATCGGTTGTTGTCAGCCAACTCTCGAGCAAAGGCAAGTCCTCTTTCTTGCCAAAACGAAACATCACCTGCAACGCGATCAGCAATTCGTCCGACTCGGCGCGGTTGGGACCGTCCAGTTGCTGGAGCATTCGACGGGCGACGGTCGATACGGTGTTGAGTTCTGCCTCGAGCATGATCAAGATGGCGCTCGTTTGGTCGGCGCCCCCTTCGAGAGTACCCGCCCAACGTTCCATCATCGCTTCCATGGGCTTCTTGGCTTGAGGGTCTCGGAAAAATTGATTGTAAGGTGCTCGCAAAAAAACCCGGAGGCTCAACGTCGACAACGTCGCTTCCTCCGACGGATCCATCGCACACAAGCAATAGAGCAAGGCAAGTCCATCCGCGCCGTTACCCTCTCCTCGTTTGAGTTCGTCCTCTTGGATTCCCCTCGCGACCCTTTTCGCTAATTGCGAGGCATCTTTCGAGGTTGCTAAAGGTTGCTCGACCAATTCCGGATAACGATCATATAACTGCAAAAAAAGTCTCTTCGCGCTGCGATTGCTACCTGCCACGCGTGAGAAACTGGTCCAACCTTCGAGCTCATGGTTATTCGACATGTCTGGATCGCGCAGAAACTCCTTGATCGTCCGCTGTTGCCGCTCGTACTTGAGCTTTGCGATCACGCTCGACAGACGAACTCGCACTTCGAGATCAGTCGCCTTGACCAATGCATCCTCGAGGAACCCCAACTGGTCTGTGGTCAAGCCACTCAATCGACGCGTTGCCCCATCACGCACTTCAAATTCGCTGCTGCCCAGTTGCTGGATCCATTGCAAGATATCCTCATGCAACGACGATGGCTCCCCCGATTGGTAAGCCCGCGACTCACTCGCTCCACAGGACAGCAGAACAGACACTGCAACCAGAACCTTCATTGCCGCAAGCAAGCCACACCGCCATCGACTGGCATCGTCGCAATCCTTGGGTTTGCCAGTTTTCGATTGCATCATGATTGGGCTACGGTGCGAGTAATGTGATGTCGGGAACGGGGTCTCAGCAGGCTGTCTAAAGAAAGAAAGCCATTCCGGGAAAGCAGACGGTCGCATGAAATTGTAACGATCGGGAAAAATCATCCAGCGGTTCGACGACTTCGCCCCTATTCTATCGCTTCCTTGCTCCCGTTGGACTGCGTCCAACTCTGAAAACCGCTTGAAAATACTTGCTCATGCGATACGTTGCGGCTACACTGCAGAAAGATCAGGGATTTGCGGCCGATTGCAGCCTCACTGCTAAAGAGCCACCCGAGAAATGCTTTCTCGACGCCTGTTGATGCTTGAGCGATTTTCCGTTGCTCGCGGCTCACACGTCCGAGTCAGTTCGGGGTCTCCTTAAGCGATACCCTCCGTGTTGGTGCGTGAATCCCAGGTTGATGCGATCGCTACACGTATTCTCCCGCAGAGCCACGGGAGCTTCCGATTGCCATGAGACTCACCTGTTGCTGCCTTCCAACCCAACCTATCGTTTCATTTCCTTACTGACTATTTCCCTTTGACCTTTGTCCCCGAGAGGACGATCGTCCATCATGCAAAACGCAATTATCGTGGATAAGAAAAACCAGAATGTGTTCAGCGGCCAAGACGAATCCGGTCCTCGTCGTGCCGGTATCA
>VGZN01000612.1 GCA_016872635.1 Planctomycetota bacterium
TGACATTCGCGGTATGCGATGCTGAGCCATGACGGATTTAACGACGGCACCGATTGGTGGGTTCATATCAACCGGTGTCGAACTGGCGGACAATCCGTACACAATGAGGGCCCAGTCCAGGTTCACGAAGAGTGCGGACCACTGGATTTCATCTCACGATCGCAGTGTTTCAAAGCCTTTGCGGGGTTCCCGATGCAGCAGTCGTTGCGCTTGCTCATCACCGACGATGACTTCGCGATCGGCGTCCCAGGTGACGGGACGATTCAAACGGGCCGCGATGCCTGCCAAATGACACGTTGTTAGCGCGCGATGGTGGCTGTGCACATCCGAGATAGGTTCAACTCGATCTCTTGCGGACTCGAAGAAGTTTCTAAAATGATCCACCAAGGGTCGGTTTTTGTAGGCTTCCTCCATCGCCGTTGCAGGTAAGGGATTCGACTGCAAATCCTCCACCGGTTTGCCGCTGATTCTCCCGCGGTTCACGAATAATCGCCCTTCGGTACCTTCAAACAGGATTCCATTATCGCCATCGTGACGGATTTCGATTTCTATGCCCTGAGCAAAATTGGCGCGGATGAGGAATTCGGTAGCCGTGTTGTAGCGGGACGCATCCACGGGATAGCCATCCTTAAACTCTACTGGATGCTTCACCAATTCAGGGATCACCTCGGTGGGCCCCGTTTTTGTGAGCCCCAAACCCCACGTGGCGATGTCGACGTGGTGAGCTCCCCAGTCGGTGAGTTTCCCACCCGAGTACTCGTACCACCATCGAAACTCGTAGTGGCAGCGAGACCAGCTTTTCGTCTCCCCGTTATCTCCAGCGAGATAACGAAACGGTGCTTCACGCACGGGCCCTTGCCATAAATTCCAATCCAAATCCTTCGGTGGCTCTGCGATGGGGATCTCCGGACTGGTCGGTGCACCGCCGATGCGACATGTTGCTTTGGTAACTTTGCCGAGCCTTCCATTTCGAAGCAGTGCGATCGCTTGAATGAACTGCTTTTCACTTCGCTGTTGAGTTCCGATTTGCACGATCCGGCCCGTCTTCCTACAGACATCGCATAACTCTCGACCTTCTGGAATGGTCAGGGTCATCGGCTTCTCGCAGTAGACATCCTTGCCCGCTAGCATCGCTTCGATCGCGATCTTTGCGTGCCAATGGTCGGGTGTTGAAATATGAACGATATCGATCTTTGGGTTGTCCAAAACCTCGCGATAATCCGAGTGTTCGCTCGGGGAAACTCCATGCCATTCTTTCACCAGGGAAGCCGCTCGTTCCGTGCGGCTTCGGTCTGCATCGCAAACGGCAACATAGTCACCAAATTTTTTCACATCGGGTGCTGACCCCCACGGTCCATTGATACCGGTGGCTTTCTGACACCATCGACTCCCCGTCCCAATGGCACCAATCGTGGGCCGATCGTTTGCTTGCCGAAAGGACTCAGCCCTACCGGTTCGACATACGATGGCTGTGGCGAGGGTTGTATTGAACGCGTTTTTTAAAACGATACGCCGAGAGACTGGTCTAGGACTCATAGTGAACTTGCTGTTGTTATCCAAGAGGAATCGATGAGGAGATACTTTGATTGTAAGGAATTCGCTGAGAGACAAAGCGATCAGGCGGTCTTCGTTGCCAACGGTTCCGAAGTTGGCTTCAATGAAACCAAAAGGGTCGCTACAGAAGCGATCATCAAGCACACACCTCCAAAGACGACGACTTGGAGGCGGGTGATGGAGGGTGCGATTTCCATCAATTTACTGACCCCAATCGCGAATAAGATCTCGGGGATCACAATAAAGAGATTGAAGATACCCATGTATATCCCGTTTCGAGACGCAGGAATCACTGAAGACAGCATCGCATAAGGCATCGAAAGGATCGAAGCCCACGCGATACCAACCCCCACGAAACTAAGATATTTAAGGACCCAGGCCGATTCGGTTGAAACCCAACCCACAGACATGAGCCCCAAGCCGCCAAGCTCCAATGAGATGAAATGGATCCACTTCGATGAGCACCATTTGGTGATGAATAGAAAAACGATTGATGCGATGAAAGCGGTCATGCTGTACGTGGCATTGCAATCGTTTTGAAGATCCACGCCTTGTTGATACAACGGCGAGTCCGTGCTCGGGGCACCCATTAAATCCCGTCCCAAAGCCGGACCTAAGTAAATGAACATGCAGAACAGTCCCATCCACGTGAAAAACTGAACCACGGCGAGTTGCTTCATCCGCGTTGGCATCTCGAAAAATGCATTGAGGAAGTCCTGCCAGCCGCTAGACGAGAACGAAGTGGTTCCGGGTGCTGCACTCAGTGTTCGCGTTTCCGACAGTTCAGGTGGGTACTCCCGCGTCGTAAGAACGGTCCATAGTACTGCCAAGAAAAAGACGATGGCACCGATCGAGAACGCATAGTGGATCGTCAATGGGATCGGCTGATCCGGAGTGGATAGGTTGCTGACTCCAGCGAAATCGTTGAGCCATTTTGGAAGTTTTGAAGCGATCACAGACCCGGCACAAATGAAAGCCGATTGCATGGCAAAGCCCAAAGTCCGCTGGCGTTCGGGGAGCATGTCCGCCACAAACGCACGAAAAGGTTCCATGCTGATGTTGATCGATGCATCCAAAACCCATAACAATCCAGCCGCCATCCAAAGCGATCCTGACTTGGGCATCAAGAACAAGCAAATGCTGGACAGAATTGCACCGACCAAGAAATAGGGTTTGCGCCGACCTATAGGCGTCCACGTACGATCGCTGAGAAAACCGATGATGGGCTGAACCAAAAAACCCGTTAGGGGCGCGGCGAGCCATAGAATTGGGAGTGTTTCAGGCTGTGCACCGAGATACTCGTAAATGGGGGACATATTCCCCATCTGCAATCCCCACCCAAACTGGATGCCGAAGAAACCGACTGCCATGTTGATGATCTGGGTTAAAGCCAAAGCTGGTTTGGAATCCTCGGTGGTTTGTGCCATGAATGCACCCTGTAAAAGCAGAGCTCGAAGTAGTGATACGGGACTAGGGACGACAAGAAGTTCTTTACGAGAGGTGACTAGTAACAGGCGACTCAACGAATCGAGTTCCCATGAAAACTTGGATGAATGCACAACGCCGAATCATCGGTAGTCACCCGACCATTCGACGCGGCCTTAAACCTCAAGTTTAACCGGCTGGTATTCTAACGAACGGTGTATCATTCCAAGTTGAACGAACGGAGACTTTTCTACCGATCAGGATGATTTTTG
>VGZN01000613.1 GCA_016872635.1 Planctomycetota bacterium
GGGTTTCTCACGGCGCACGGGATAAACGGTGTTTACATTACATCACCAGGCGACCTTTCGATCGGTTTTGTATCGACGGTTTCGCCTACGGACTCGCACGATGGCTCGGTGGTTATTAACGCTTCGGGGGACGTTGTTCCCTACTCGAATTCTTCATTGATTTATGCAGGCACACTGTCGATGACCGCGGGAGGATCGATTGGTTCGATCGCGAAACCGCTGCAGGTACAACTGGTGCCGAATGTGGTTTTGGATGGTAGCACTGTCGCAGGATTGCTCAACGCCCAGGCCGCTGGCGATATCTCGGTATACCACTTTGGTGATGTACGAATCGGCAAAGTAAAGACGCCCGGTACGGTCGCGATCACAACGCATGATGGCAACATTCTGGATGGATTGACGCTCGACGCCTTGGGATTCAATGATCCCGAGCTATCACCGCAAATACGGCGCAATATTTATGACTTCATCACCTTTCCAGAGCCTGATCTTTCCGAGGAATGGATCGATTCATTAGAGGCCGGTGTGAATGCCAAATACATGCAGTATTGGCAATTGATCCCTGTGGTCAATTTCCCAGTGCAACCGCCATTGTGGAATAGCTGGGATCCCGGTGACTGGGGAGATATCGTCACAATCACCGATAGCGATGGAAACCCGCAGCGTATCTATCAACTCTCGGCCGAGGGCATCGAGGCGTTCCGTCCAAAGGCTGCCCTCGATTATCAAACGGAGAATCCAACCGATAGCGAGGTCCAGGACTATGCCAATTCCATTTGGCAAAGCTGTGTCGAAACATTTGCCAGCACCGACGCGTTCGGCCCGAATTGGGAGAGCCTGCCGCAGTTCCAACTGTACGATCCTGCGTACCAGTTCACCGCATCGGAAGAAACCGTAGCGAATATTAAGGCATCATTTCAGGAATCGTTCAACCTGTTTTCCTACTTGAGCAGCCAAGCACTCGGCAATCCTGCGGCTGCTGCGGCCATTGCGAAGGTCGCGAATATCCAGGCGGGCAATCTAATCCTGAATTCCTCGGGGTCGATCGGTGAGAATCGCGCTGCAGTGGACATCCCACTGGAGCACTTCCAAAACAATACGCTCACCGACACGGAACGCCAAATCGTACGGTTTGCCAGCCAGGCAGGCGAGATCCAACTGATTGGCAAGAACGCCTCGGGCGAAACCATTTACTACGACGCTGGCTCGCCTCCGGACAGCGTGACCCTGACGGGCGTTCGCATCAAGATTTCCCGGCCGCTGTTGGTGCAACTCGCGGATACTGGCAGTTTGACAGCGACGTCCAGTTCGGAACTCTTGGTAATCGGAACCTCAGGAGACCTCCATGTCAAATCCGCGAATTCGACCTCGAGGGGATTCGTGTGGCTCGAAGCCGCGGAAGACTTGTTGGTCGCCGACGGTTCGACGGGTGCTGCGGTAACCGGAGGCGCGATGCGGTTGGGAGCTGGACAAGCTATTGGTACCAGCGCCCGACCGCTGGTCATCTCTGCATCTGACAAGGTCGATCTTGCGAGCCTTGCAGATGCGACGGTTGAGTCCGCCTCGGCTCTGGAGGTGGGACAGTGGAACGTGGCGGGAACTCTCTCGTTGAAAGTCGAAGGTACGGCGTCCGTCACCGATGCCTTGGCATCGCAGCGGCATTCGTTTGCAGGCTTCAACGGCAACGGGGCAGGCTGGACCGCGACCACGACTTTGGGATCGGCTTCCGTATCGAGCACTGCTACCGACGATCTGCTCAATGTGAACTTGAACGCTGGAACGAGCAACACGTCAGCTTGGCCGAGCCAAGTCGTGTTCGCTAAAAATGATTCGGTTCACTTGAGCCATCAATTCGCTCTTGGTTTCCTCTATCAGTCGGGTGCTGTCGGTTCTCGCGTGGTGTTGAATCTGGGTAACGCCGACCAGCAGGGCTTGGCACTGGTCTTGAATCTCGGCGGTGCCAATGGCACGGGGGCGTGGGCCGATTTTGTGAAGACATCCGAAATCGCAACTGCCGCCAGCGGTCAATCGCTCGGCTCGGTTCTGCTCAATTCGAACCATCCGATTCAAGTGACCATCACTTATTCCCTCCTGACCCAGACAGTCGTGGCCAGCTTGGTCGATACCGTCACCAGGCAAGCGATCGCGATCCAAAAGACAGGTGTGAACATTACGCAGCGATTGGGAAGTGGTGCTGCGCAACTCGCGTGGACTGTGTTAGGTGATGGTGCGACCGCCAACACCCATTCGATTCGTGGATTCCGATGGATCGACGGTCCGGTCAATCTCGTCGCTACCACCTTGAACGTCGTCGCGGGGGGCGCGTTCGGAACGATTGCCAACAGTTCGACGAACCAACTGGAACAACCGATCTTGGTTCTGGTCGATGGCCAGACTCAAATCACTGCCGGTGGATCGATCGCTGTCGAACAAGTGGTTGGGGATCTCGAGGTCGGAGTGATTTCCTCGCCAACCAATGTCGATATTTCGGCTCCGTTTGGCAGCGTCGTCCAATCATCTGGAGGAGGCGCAGGCGGAGAGGGAGAAACCACACTCCGAGGTGTCGCAGGACCGCAGGTCTCCATCGATGCCTTGCTAGGTGTTGGTACGACCGATGCAAAGCTGATTGTCACTACCGACGATCTGTCGGCGACTACGTCCTTGAATCACCTCGATGTACAGCATCAATCGCACACCGAAAATGGTTTGGCGAGAATCTCCACCTTAATCGCTGGTGGTTTCATTCGATTGAGTACCATCAGCGATGTATCCGTCACGGGACGCGTGATCGGTCAGTCTGCGCAGTTCCACTCGTACTTCGCTGGGAAATCGATCCGTTTGACTTTGCAGGATCTGCAACACATCCTCGGTGGTTCGCTCGGAATCGTCCTTAGCGGATTTGGGTCGCTGCATTTGGACGACACTCTGGCATCCGTAGCCAATGAGATCCGTGTTGGCGGTGGATCGATCGAGTCGCGGACAGCGAGGATCACCACGGGCGTGGTCCGATCGCTGGCGATGAAACTCGGATCGGCCGACGACAAGATCACCGTCGTGGATGCCTCAGGTTTGTTGTCATTGAACATCGATGGTCAAGTTGGGCACGATTGGGTATCCATCGCGAACGCTGGTTTAGCGATCTCGCAGGTTTTCTTCGCAGGAAACATTGGCAATGACGAACTCAACGTCGATCTCCGCAACACGGGTGTCTGGGTGACGAAGGGCCGTGTGGATACAGCGTACGGAAC
>VGZN01000614.1 GCA_016872635.1 Planctomycetota bacterium
TTTCGCCAGAGTTCCACCTGCAGGTCCCAACCATAGGTTGTAGCTAGCACCCAACGCCGAACTCGACCAACCCACCCGCAACTTGCCTTGGTCCACCACCAACGATCGGAACGAAAACGCCTTGAGATGATCGGTCAAATTCAAATAGCGTTTGTCCGATGCAATCGAAAACGTTTGATTCGTTTTGGTCATCAACGAAATCATCTGTGGCCCATCAGGAATAACCCCAAACATCTGAGCGATGGCTGCATCATTGATACTAAACGTTCCATCGCTGGCAACGTACTGTGACGCATCCTTCTTAGCTCCACCGTTAAGCGTGGCGTACAGACTGCGACTACTCCCCAAGATCTTTCCAGTGATTCCTCGATCTGAGGTGATCGCGGTCAAGCCTCCTGATTCCGCCATGACGAGATCGGCAAACTGCTCAACGCGAGATCCTGGAGGCGTATTCAAGTAATTGATCACCACCAATACGTCGAGTGGCGACAATGTCCCATCGCGATCTACGTCATAGTCGAGCGAGTAAGGAACGACACCACCTGAACCACTATTCAGGCGATTGATCACCACAAGAGGATCGAGTGGTGAAATGGTGTTATCTCGGTCGGTATCAAGTGCCGAAAGCCAGTTTTCATCAGCGGTCGTCTCTGGCGAAACGTTGATGACGAACGCCGATTTGGCGATAACCGACGAATTGCTTTTCGCGGTAACCACTAACGTATACGCGCCCGCCGTTGCGTAACTCACATTGCTCAAAGCAAAGGAAACACCTCCCGTCACGGTACGGTCGACAACAGAATCGCCTTGAACATCTATCGAGTATTCCACGGACTGAGGAATCGGGTCCGGCAGTCCGGTGATATTCAGTTGATAAGTTCCTGATTGGCCTGCACGCAGGAGTCCAGGTCCAGTCATCGTCAAGGCACCGGTGGGAAGCGGGTTCAGGTTGGACAAGTCTCCCGATGAGTAGTTCATCCCAGTTGTACCAGTCCCAATCGCCGTGGTTTTCGATCCATTGACAACGATTTCGTAAACACCATCCACTAAACCGTTCGGTCCTACAAAATCTCCACTAAATTCTAAATCGACAACCGTTTTGTTCGCGACGAGAGACTTCGTCAACGTATACCCAACCGCAGCACTCCCAACATCCTTCTTACGGACGGTGATAGCATCCGGCGCGATGGTTCCCAGTTCCAAATCCCATGCTAACCGCACCTTAGAAATCGGGGATGCCAATGAGTTGCCTTGGGTATCGGTCAACGAAACCACCTCCGGCCGATTACCGACATTGATATTCAGGGTGCGTTCCACAGGAATTGACCCAGCGATCGTTGGGTCGCTCGCCCTGACGATTACCGAATACGACGGCTTTACCTCGTAATTCAACAATGCTCCCGATTTGAGATTCAACTGATTCCCAGCTACTTCAAACCATGCAGCATCAGCACCCGCGAGAGAAACGACGTTCGTCCCTATGGCGTCATCGATAATAGTGATGTTCGCAACCTTCTGACCGGGCGAAACATCATTCGTTTCCTGTATGAATGTTACCGCATTGCTCAATCGCACCTCGGTTGGAGCTTCATTCACGTCTCCTATCGAAAGCGAAAACGTTTGCGATGCGTCAGGAAATCCACTAAAGGCAGCATCGTCTACTTGGACAACGACTCGGTACAAATTTTTAGTTTCATAATCCAACGGTGTAACCGAACGGAATCGGAGTTCGGAACCAACGATGCTGAAGTTTGCACTGTCTAAAGAATTGGCAAGGGAAAGTACGTTATTCCCCAGCGCGTCATCGGTGACTTGAATATTGGCAACCCTAACCGCAGTGCTAACCGCTGTCGATTCCAACAAGGGGCTAACGACATTATTGAACTGAAGCCCGGTCGGCTTTTCGTTGACATCGGTGATTTGCAAATTGAAGGTCACACTGACGTCAGGCGTTGCCCCCAATGTCGGGTCATCGGCTGAAACCACCACTGTAAAAGTCGATTTGGTCTCGAAATCGAGAGGTGTCGAACTTCGAAATCGCAGTTGTTGATTGACGATCGAGAACGAGCTAGCATCCGGTCCGGAAAGGGATAGCGTGTTGTTCCCTAAGCCATCATCGACCACGATGATAGTCGCGACAGTGACCGCGCTGACCATGCTGGTATTTTCCGGAACGTTCGCGACGTTCGAGAACGTCACATTCGATGGAGCTTCATTGACGTCGTTGATGTTTACGGTGATGGTGCGAATCGTCGACAATGGTGGCGTAGCCCGGTCGGTAGCCATGACAGGAACAAGGATTGTCGACTTGGACTCGAAATCGAGTCCAGAACTGTTATTGACGGTCAAAACTCCACTGATCGCGTCGATCGCAAAGACACCGACGGGATTTGTAAAGCCCAACGAATATCGAAACTCGCCGTTGATCCCTTGGTCTTCATCCGACGCGATGATATTACCGAGAACTGTTCCTTTTAAACTGTTCTCATCGATTGAGAACGTAGCCGCTTGCACAACAGGGACTTCATTCACATCGGCAGGAGTAAATGTGATTGTCTTGACAATCTTCCCTGCAATCGGCAGCGAATCCGCTACCTCAACGTCCACGAAGAGTTGGGACTGGGTCTCATAATCCCACTTGGAGGTGTTATTGAATCGCACCTCTCCGGTCAATCCATCGATACTAAACGGCCCGGAGGGGCTAACGAATCGATAGGTAAGAGTCTGGCCAGGATCGGAGTCCGAAGCTGCGATGACACCAACGACAGCGTTTGTTGCGGGGTTCTCTGGGATCAACAACTGGGAGGTTTGAATCTCAGGGAGTACGTCTTGACGGTACCCAAACAGAGGATCGGTGCGATGCTCCGACTTCGATACGGTGACCGGGTATGCGGAATTGTTACTGTCCAGAGGGATTTTATCCCCAGGGTAGCCGCCAACGATCAATTTGTAGTCTCCGGCAGGAAGCCCCTCAATCCGGAATTTGCCCTGCGCATCGGTGGTCTCCTGATACTCAGGATAGGTGTATCGCAGTTTGTCAAACGGGCCAAATGGACTTGTATTTTGAATTTTGTCATTCGTATAGATGATCGCATATTTGATATCCGCCTGCGGACGGATCACGCTCAGCACCTCTCGATCGGTCCCGGTGAGTGGTGCCGTTTCCTTGAACTCGAGAAGATTGTTGTTGCGATCATACAACTCCATGCGACCGACCGACGCCTTAACCAATT
>VGZN01000615.1 GCA_016872635.1 Planctomycetota bacterium
CATGAAACACCTTTGGATAACGACGCATCGGTAAGTTCTGGAAGGTACCACGCGACGACTTGCTGCAAATGATCGCTGTTGCTGCATACAAAACGATCACCCCAAGGGCTCATGTCCATGCCATGTTGACCGTAGCCGACGAACGTGTGGATCGCACCATCGCGAGTTCCGATGCCGATATCGCGGCCTTGGACGCTGAGGGGGGATGCTGCGAGTTTTGGGTTGGATGCATGAAGTGGGGAGTCTTGAGATAATTGAAGTTGCCCCCCGTTGGAACTTGTGGATAAATGCAAATTGCCATCGAGTCCCCAACGAAACGAGTTCGCCATCCCCTGAACGTTTTGGCGTCCAAGGCCTATTAAAATTGGCTCGGCCTTCCACCCTTTGTTGTCCCCTGTCGATGGATCGCGTTCTGATGCGATACTCAACAGGTACGGGGGGGCTGCGACCCAAGCGGTCCCTCGCACCCAAGCGATCGCGGTTGGCCATGAGAGTTTCTCAACGATGACTTCGGCATGATCCATCGTTCCATCATGATCGCGGTCTTCAAGTCTCGAAATTCGCCCCAGCGCATCGTTTTCCTGCTCGCTGTAGTCGACCATTTCAACAACCCACATCGCACCTTGAGGATCGAATTGGATGGCGACAGGGCTGGTCACCATTGGTTCGCAAGCCACTAATTCCACCGAGAAGCCTGGCACCATCTCGATCGCGGATTGGGCTTCTTTCACAGTTAATGCCGGGAAGCGTTCGACATGGAGTGCTGAATCCTGAGCGTTCCCGATCAAAGAGCCCTGCGAGCCACAGACGCTCACGTAGATTGCTGCGGCCAACCAACTGTTTCGACTAGTACTTTTCATTGTCTTCATTTGCGGACTCTGCCATTCGCTGTGGAACCATTCGAGTGCGTGAAGTGTTACACGCCATCGATACTTTGTTTGGGGACCTCAATGGGAGTTTATCAGTTTGTACTATTTAATGATGAAATAGGAGTGAACGAGCTCGCAGGACTCGTGGTGTTGATTTAAGCCCGAATCCTCATGGGTAAGGGGCTTCGTGCGTTACGGTCACGGTTCCAATGGTTCCAATGGTTCCGGCATGATGAATGGTAATGCGTCTGAAAGACGTCGTGCCCAAGCGGCTTCGTTATGTTCACCACCCTCTTCGATGAGCACATGGCTTTTGATGCGTCCGGCGAGAGGCCCTTCCAGCACTTGACCGAGTCGACGCAGAGATTTCAACAGTTCTGAATTGTAGGATTCAGTTTTTTCTCCTTCGCGAGTCCCCATGTCTATCCAGAGCCGAATCGAAGGAGACACAGGCTTTCTATTGTGGTCCTTGGATAGTAGTGTCGCTGGCTCTGCTGCAACCTCTCCCCATGCTCGATAAGCCTTCAATGTATGTTCGTGGCCCCAAAACAACGTAGGTGACATCGCGACACCTGAACCAAAAACATCGCTGCGCGTCCGCAATGCGTACAATACAAAGAGCCCCCCCATCGAAGAGCCGATGATGGCGGTCTGTTCTGGCGTATCGATGGTTCGAAACTCGCGATCGATCAGGGGTTTGACCTCCTCGCACAAGAATTTTAAATAGCGATCCGCACCTCCACCGACGCTAGTTTGGTTGATCTCAGTAGCGACGGGTGAGTACTCATTCCATCGATCGGGCGAGTTATCGATCGCGACCACGATGGAGGGCTGTATACGCTTTTCCTTTGTCAACTGCTTGACGGTTTCATCCGCTTTCCATTCGACTCCAAAAGCGGCACGAGAGGCATCGAATACGTTCTGGCCATCTAGGAAATAGAGCGTTGCGTATCTCTTCATGCAATGATCGCGGTAATCTTGAGGAAGCCACACCGTGATGCGTCGTTTTCCATTTAAGATCTTGCTGTCAATATCCAACCAACGAAGATCGCCGGTGCCCGTATTGGGCTTAGCGACTGCAGTTTTCGCCCAGCCTTTGATCTCGATCGCGATCTTCGAATCGCGAGCAACGCGTATGCGGCGGTTTGCAATCTCGACACCATCCTTGGTTTTCTCGACGGTACCCCAGCTACCTCGCGTGAATTTGTACTC
The DNA here is from genome assembly GCA_016872635.1 of Planctomycetota bacterium. Classification (GTDB taxonomy): domain Bacteria; phylum Planctomycetota; class Planctomycetia; order Pirellulales; family Pirellulaceae; genus JBKCUI01. The sequence continues at coordinate 2,082 of VGZN01000615.1, forward strand.
AAGTTCCATGCCGACAGGTAGCTTGAGTTGGCACGTAAATTCGCGTGCCGAAAGCCGCTCGAGTCGAAATGATTTAGGTTGCCATGAACCGAGAGAGTCGTGATTTCCCGCCATGTAGAGTTCAGCATTAGCCGGGGTGTCCTCAGGGACGACTACGGTCCATGATAGCGTGGCGGTTTTTTCATCCTGACGCGACTCGGCATGTGCTTCGGTTCCGAACAACGCGCAAAGACCAAGGATCGCGAAAGCGGGTATCCGCGATCGCATAAAGGCCATGAAGGCAAGGCGGAAGCGTTTTTCGGAACCAATAGCTTTCATCGCAGACGATTCATTCATGCCGTACTCATTGATGAACACATTGACAGTGCACTGCAGGGTTTATTGGTGTCTCACGATGGATTGACAGGTTGCTCATGCCTAAGCGACACTGGCGGTCCTAACAGCAATATACTACGTATGAGGCTCGATGGCGCCGTGTTGTAGGGGCTTGGAAGAGTTGAGTCTAATTCCTTTTCAGTGCGATACCATCGCATGAATCCATGCATACAGCGTACCTTGAGACTCGTTTTCGTTGTGAATCGCCGCTCGGAGAACTTCCCTCGGAGTTCGTGATCCTTTCGGCGTATGCGACCACGGGTGAGGTTTGGAGCGAGCAGCAGAATACATCGGCGGATCAAAATCTATTCCGTGCATTGCAAGCGTTAAATCCCCCTTTCCTGAAGCGAGTGGTGGGATATTCGCCGGCCACAGCTCACGCGGAACCAAGTTGGGCCGTTGCGATACCGCTTGCCGAAGCCCATCGCATCGGCAAAGAGTTTGCACAAGATGCATTGTATTTCGTCGACCAAGGTGCATTGTGGGTCGCTAGTTGCCGTGCAGCGGTTGCCCCAATCTATGTGGATCAATTCGAGAATCGATTAGATCCGGGTTGCAGATAGCCGAAAAGAGCGGTGATTGGCCATCAAAGCATTCGTATTCCGTCGGATCTGCAGACGGTATTCGTGCTCGCTGCTCCTCGGTCACCTCGATGATGTAGATAATCATGATCATCATCAGGCTGGTCGCGGTTCGGTTTGATAACAGCGACTTTCCGCTGGGTACATTCCAGTGGGGTTAGCAACTGGGGGCTACCATCGCGATTTATTTCACTCC
>VGZN01000616.1 GCA_016872635.1 Planctomycetota bacterium
GTGGTAGCTGACAGTGGCACCAATGGTGGATCCACAGGATTGTATGAATTGACCGTGGATGTAACACCAAGGTTCAACACCTCGGTACTAAACAATCGCGTGCAACTCGATGGAGCGAAGGATGTAACGGCACCTTCCGGGTCGCCAATTACCGTGAGTGGATCCAATGGACTCACCGACGCGACCAACATTCCTCTCTACATCAATCAAGAGATGACGGCCAACCAAGTTGCCGCGGTACTCAAGGGAGCCTTCGAGACTTATTTGACCGCCGGTTTGGATACCTTTGAGACTTTTGCCCTTCGCGACAATGCGATCGACATGACTGGGACGACCGTTTCGAACCCAGGTCCATTCATCGTCACGGGGAGCCGGCCCGGGGATGAAAACTCCGAATACTCGCTCGGTAATCGGCCGGCATACCGTGCCCAAGCCAACGCGTTCGAGGGAGTTTATCTTGACGACTTCGTGATCGGCACTGCCGAGCGAGGTGAAACCGTATCCGAGGCTCCTGCAGGAACGGCGTTTGTTTCTGGTGGACCCGCCGGTAGCGACATCCTTGTTGGCACCTACCAACTGGAAATCCGAAGTGGTTCTGAGTACGGAACCCCATTGGCGAGTGCTACGGTCAACTCGGGTACTAATGCAGGAATCCGTTACGATAGGGCCTTCGAACCGAACCAACAGTTGGCGGGGGCGTTGAACATACAATTCAACGATGCATCGCAGATTTCCGATGGTCAAAAGATCATTTTGAGCGACGGCGTTACCACAATGACGCTTGAGTTCGATGACATCACACTGCCGAAGAACTCACCGAACCGAGGTGTTCAGCCTGGAAACCTGGCAATTCCGTACAACCCGATGATCAATGAGTCGTCGTTCGTGATCGCTTCTCGAGTGCGGGACTTGGTCAATTCTCCATCGGTCCAAAACGTGCTCCGTATCGGTGCTGTTTCTATCGATGGAAGCTTGTCCGGACAGAACACCAGAGAGATTACGTTGCTCGGCACCATCACTGCGACGGTACCGAACTCGGTTGGCTTCATCGCGAATCGTTCGCCTGTGATCCGATTCGCAGGATCTTCGCAAATCGTCGATGGCCAAACATTGGTCATCAACGATGGTAATCGGGCGCTTGCTTTGGAGTTCGACGATGTGAAGTCACCAGGTGTGACGCTCGGCAATGTGGCCGTTCCATTCGATCCTACGGCAAACGAGTCCGGTGCTGTGATCGCGGCTCGCGTATTGCAAATCATCAACTCGTCAGCGGTGCAATCGGTATTGCAAGTAACCGGCTATCCCGTCTCGGGATTGGGAGGTCAGACCTCGGACACCATCACCATCGGTGGTGCCGTCGCAGCATCCTTGCCCACGTCGATCGGTGTGTCGCTCGCGAACAATTTGTTTGGCGATCGAAATACTCCACGCGAACAAGGCCAAGTGCTGATCGAAAATTCGAGAATCTCGAATTCCTCAGGATTCGGCATCGCGATTTCGGCCGATGCTAGGGACCCCGTTTCCGGCTCGCCAAACCCTGGTTCCGTCCGGAATACCCTCACGATCAACAACCAACGGCTGATGCCCGGCGCTGTGATCATGAACAACGAACTCTTCGCCAACACTGCAGGTGGTATCAGCATCGCTGGTGAAGCCAACACGGCAGCGAACTTGGCTCCCGCACCAGTTCCGTTCGCGAGAATCGTCAATAATTCGATCCTCGGTGGAACAGTCAACAATGTTCTGGTTCCTCCAGCCGCGACCGTCCAAGGTGATTTCTACGCCCTTGGTTCAATCTCCTTCGCGGATCGAGTCGACCGCTATGATCCGCGTGCAGGTGGTGGCCCAGTTCCAATCACAGGTTTGCAAGTTCCATCCGCAGCGTTGGGTGCGCCTAACTACTCCGGGATCGGTGAACCGAAAGCCAATGAAGGGGCTGTATCACTGGGCCGAGGGGGTGTGCTGGTTGTCCGATTTGACGACAACATCTTGTCGGGATCCGATGACGCTCGTCCAGACTTGGCTGTCTACGAAGTTGGAACATCAGAACTAGTCCGTGTCGAAGTTAGCTCCGATGGGGTCAAGTACACTTCGGTCGGATCCGCATCGTTCAACAATCGCTACATCGACCTTGATGCTTACGGATTCAATTCCCTGAGCCAACTGAGCTTTGTACGCTTGACCGATGAGCCAGGTGATGGTCCAACCACCGGAGATTCGGTGGGTGCCGACATCGATGCCGTCGGAGCAATCTCCGGCACACCAGGTGTGGTTTACACTCCGTCTGGAACGGGCATCCGAGTCGGTGCAAACGCCAGCCCAACCTTGCTGAACAACATCGTTGTCAACAGCGCTGTTGGTGCGAGTGTCGATACCACCAGTGCCTCGACCGTGATCGGTGGCATGCTCTACCAAGGGAACACACGCGACACGAACGGAGCGACTTCGGGTCAGTTCGCAATCAGTGCGAGTGCATACTCCCCACTGTTCACCAATCCTACCACGGGCAATCTGTATCCGGTCGCAGGTGCCCCCTCGATCGACGCTTCGATCGATTCCTTGCTGGATCGTTCCGCATTGCTCGCTGTCAAGCAACCGCTCGGTCTGGCACCATCACCGATCATCGCTCCCGCTACCGATATCACTGGGGCACTCCGAGTTGATGATCCAAACGTGATCGCTCCTCCTGGGCTCGGCGAAGGGGTATTCAAAGACCGCGGCGCATCGGACCGGTCCGACTTCTTGGGGCCAACCGTTGTCGCGATCAATCCTCAAGATAATGATTCGCTTGGGAAAGACTCGAACCCCACGACCGGGGTTGTAGAACTCGTCAGCTCAGCACTGAATTATTTCGACATCCAAGTTCGAGATGTTGGTGCTTTGAATGGCGTAGCCCAAGGAACAGGTGTCAACCCTGCTACCGTCTCTTCAAACTCAGTTTTGGTGTACAAGAACGCCAAAATCCTCGTCGAAGGAATCGACTACCGGTTCGGCTATGAGTCTACCAGCAATATCATCCGACTCACTCCGCTCTCAGGACTGTGGGAAAGTGGTGCTGCATATACCATTCGCTTCATCAACACGAATGAATACCTCATTCAAGCTGTTGCACCGAATGCCCTTATCGATGGCACGACATACAGTGTCCTAGATGCGAGCGGAAAACCGAACTACTTCGAAATCGATACCGGTTTGAAGCTTCGTGTTCCAGCCTCCATCGACGGCTTCACC
>VGZN01000617.1 GCA_016872635.1 Planctomycetota bacterium
AACAGCAACGGCGCGAACGATAGGAATATCCGGGGATGAACCACAACGGTTTCGCTATAAGAAATTGACCAACTAAGGAGGCATACACCTCCGAGGTTTTCCCAACTGTAAACCGTCCCAAATCGAGATCATCGCCCGATTCATTCCGAAGACCGATGGCTAGGAAACAGGGCCTTGGTTTTCTGACCTTCTGCTGCGCGAATACTTTGCCATTCAAGAACATCATTTGGTAAACTGCCGGCTCGTTTATTCCTCACCAATTCTCGCGTAGAGTCCCGAACATGAATCCTTTCGACATCCTGACCGAAATCCTCAACTCTGGAGCAGCAGCACAACAACAGCAACAACGCGGTGGTTCGCGCGGCGGTGGCTCGGGAGCTGATATCCTCAAAGATATTCTTGGTGGTGGGCCTGCACCGCGCAGTGGTTCAGGTGGCTCTTCGGGAGGCGTGCAGTTCCCCGGTGTCCTCCGCGAAGGCCGTGGCGGATCGGGTAGCAAGATTCCTTCCGAAGCCGAATTGGAAGACATGCTAGGTGTGGGCCGTTCCGCTCCCACACAACAACACGCGCCGCAATCACAGGCTCCCGCAAAGCCTGCCCCGACACAGCCTGTACCAACACATCCCGCGCCAACGAGCCAACGCGGCGGTGCTCCGCAGGGAGATATCTTTGGTCAGCAACCTCAACGTCAAGCCCCCGCGCAAGTCGAACTGAGCGCGAGCGAGCAAGAGCAAATGGTGACCTTGATCCGCGCTATGATCTATGCCGGTAAAGCAGATGGCCGAATCGATGCGAACGAACAACAAGCCATCGTGGATCGTATCGGCAACACCAACCCAGAAACGATCCAATTCCTGCGAAAAGAATTCGCCAGCGCGACCAGCGTTCGCGATTTCGCTTGGTCGGTGCCTCTCGGGATGGAAGCCGCTGTGTATGCAGCCTCGTTGTCGACGATCGAAATCGACACCCAAGCCGAAATCGACTACTTGAAGGAATTGGCCCATGGTTTACGATTGCAAACGAAGGTCTGCAATCAAATCCATCAGCAGTACGGTATCAAGCCTATCTTTTAGGGAAACGGCTTCCTTCGTATCTCGCCACCGGCCCACCCCGATGCGTGCTCTGTGCATCGGGGCGCGTGCCTTAAGACAATTTCGGCGAACAAAAGTGGGTCCCGAAATGCGGGACGAAAAGACTCGATGGGTTTCACCGACTAAATTAGTCGCACCATCTCACCACCGGGCCACCTTTGGCGGCTACAATTTCGTTTTAACCGATGCGGGCGATTGCCAGTGTCGCTGTCGTGAAGACGAGTCATCCTTGCTAATCCTTGATCGCAAGCGTCGCTTTCCCCGATCCTTTATCCCTCCCCACCGCATCTACAGGATTTACCCCACCTTGAAATTCCTCTCGAACTGTTTTACCCTTGCGATGCTCATCATTTCCTGCAACTTAGCGTTAGCTCAAGAAAAGACCCAAGAAAAACCGAAGACAAAACCGGTTCGCATGGGGACCGGTATCATGACGTTCGACACGGTTCCAGGGTGGGGACTACGCCCAGATGGTCAGTCGGCCATTGGTCCAACCCACGGATCTGTGGTGGTCGACAAAGCAGGGAACATCTATACCTGCGCTGACCAAGGTGTCTATGTATTTTCCCCCGAGGGTAAAGTCATCCACAGCTATTTGGGTGGCGATTACACACGACTCCACGACATGGAAATCAGATTCGAAGGAGATAAAGAATTTATCTACGGCGCTCGGAACGCGAACGCAGAAGGTATCAAATTCAATGCCTCGACCGGCGAAGTCGTACTGCGACTGAAGTACCCTGAAGAGTCGGGCCTCAATCTGAAACAATTCAATCCAACGGCGATTACCGTTGCAACGAACGGTGATATCTACCTATCAAATGGCTACGCCAGCAACCATGTTTTCCGTTATGACAAAAACGGAAAATACCTGAGCCATTTCGGCACCCAAGGGAACGGGCTCAAGGAGTTCAATACTGCGCACGGCATGACCCTCGATACTCGCTACGAACCTTCCCGCTTGCTGATCTGTGACCGGAACCACCAACCCAAAGGCCGATTGGTCCACTACAGCCTGGAAGGTGAGTTTATCGACGAAGTCGTCACCGGTCTTGGCATGCCCACCTCAGTCGCGATCCAAGGTGACTTCGTTTCGGTTCCTGATTTGAATGGACGCGTCGTTATTCTCGACAAGTCCAATACCATCATCGCGGTACTAGGCCATAATCCAGATCCCGCCAAAGGTGGGAACTACAACATCCCCCAAGACCAATGGGTTGAAGGTGCCTTCAGCGGTACTCACGGGTCGTACTGGGACAAAGAAGGAAACTTGTACGTTCAAGATTGGAACGTATCTGGTCGAATCATGAAGCTGGTTCGGGTCAAACCCTGACCCTTGCGCCGCTTGCATCGATGACTGGCTTCCCTTCGATCGCCCCCCATTGGAGCGATCCGTTGGCGAGCGATAGATTGGAAATCGTCCAACTATCACGTAGGTGTTCGCGTCGAATCACCGCGACTCGCCAGTAGCAATTCCTCTTCGTCGGCCACCCATTCGGCAAGCGACCGAGGCAAAGGGAACCGACTTGCCATCAATAGGAGCAGGATCCCGGAGCCGACAAGCCACCACGGGGAATACAGACTCGCAAGGAACGAGCAGAGAAACATCGGTCCTTCGAGCAACGCCAACCCCACGATACGAGTCACCATATTACCCCCCATGAGGGCTTTGGCGGGAGTATCTGCCACGCTTTGATCCATAGATTTCGATGGATTCCCAGCACTCTCGCCCGAACTCGCCGGGTCACCGATCCAAGTCACGTTCTGCTTGATACTCCCTAAGAGCAATGAGGGAATTACAAACGATCCGACCGTACAAACCACGGTGATGGCGATGGGTATTGCAAAGAACTCCAGGGAAGCGTCCTCGAAAACCTCTTTTTGCAAATTCGACAGGAATACAAATACCGCGTAGGCGCCCGCTCCAAGCATCAACGCCACATGTATGACCATCATGACCATCACTTGCGGTCTGATTTCGTCTTGAACTCGCTCGATATCAGCTTGTGTAACCATCACTCGTAATCCTCGTTGAATCCCCTACCGTCCCCAATCAATGCACCATAGATCCAATAAGAGTGTCTATAATTCTTCGGTTGCAATGATTGCATGCTCCACCGGAGATATAACATCGGAGGA
>VGZN01000618.1 GCA_016872635.1 Planctomycetota bacterium
AGTGGTTTACCTCGCGGAGACCACGTCTGATCTCGCATCAGATCGAGAGGTGTTGCGGAGAGAATTAATAGCGAAGGGATGCGTTGTACTCCCCGAAAATCCACTTCCGAGAACGTTGGAGGAAGTCGAGGAAGAGATCCAACGTGGATTGTCGACAGCGTGCATGTGCATCCATCCGATCGGATCGATCTATGGTCTCATTCCAGAGGGTTCCCAGGAGTCTGTGGTTGCGATTCAATATCGCCTTGCTACCAATACCAACTGCCCTCAAATCATTTGGCTGCCGAGAGATCGCGTCATCAAGGACTTGCGTCAAGAGAACTGGATTCGTGAGATCACATCGGATCCTGTTCACTCGGATGGACTTGAGATCATCGAAGATCGCATTAGTGCGGTCAAGGAATTTGTGCTGCATAAGATTTCGCGAAGACGCGAAGCGTCCGATTGTCTTCCCTCCTCTTCAGAGATTCCGCCGAGTGTTTATCTGATGATTGATCCTCGCGACGAGGAGCAGACCGAGGGGCTCGAGGATTTTTTCTACAGCAAAGGGATCGAGGTTCTACTTCCTGCATTGGATGGAACCGAGGAAGAGCGACAACAGGTGCATTTGAATAACCTCCAGCTTTGCGATGGAGCATTAATCTATTTTGGCAACGGCTCCCGCCATTGGGTTGACTCCAATGCGCGAGAATTGATCAAAGCAACTGGGTACCGCGATAGCGATCCGATCGTCACACGCATGGTGTACCTAGCGGAACCTCCTGACAAACGCAAAGAGCGTTACAAAAGCTTGACGACCGATGTCGTGAAACAAGGCGAAACCGGAGACTACTCAGAACTCGAGCACTTTATTGAACAGATCAAGTTGAATCATCGGAGTAGAGCCTCGGTTGCGGGAGGACGCTCATGAGTAGGCTTGCAACTGATATCACCGGAAACCCATTTCCCGGACTGAGACCATTCCAAGAGGATGAGGACTACCTTTTCTTCGGCCGTGAAGGGCAGACAGCGGAACTGCTCAAGCTGCTTCGAGAGAGTCGATTCCTTGCGGTCGTTGGAACCTCGGGAAGTGGGAAGTCGTCCTTGATCCGAGCGGGGCTGGTCCCTGCGCTCCATCGAGGAGCGATGGTAGGGGCGGGTTCCAATTGGGAAGTTGTCTTCACTCGGCCCGGTGGTGCGCCCCTAGAAAATCTTGCGAGATCCTTGGAGCAGTCGGATTTGTATGAGCCCGATGCTGACCTGCTCCCACGCTTGTTGACGTGCATCAATCGTAGTCGCGTGGGGCTCGTCGATGCAGTGAAGCAAGCGGGGATTGGAGAAGGGACAAATTTCCTGCTGATCGTGGATCAATTCGAAGAAGTCTTTCGATTCCGCAGTCGCGACGAAGAGAGCTTGCTCGCCTCGGCCCACTTTGTCGCAAGTTTGCTTGAGGCGACCGCACAGAGCGATGTCAACATTTACGTGATGTTGACTATGAGGTCTGATTATCTGGGCGATTGTGCCTTGTTCCCTGGCCTGGCAGAGGCGGTGAACCGAGGTGAGTACCTCATCCCTCGATTGAATCGGGAGGAATTGCAGTCAGCCATCGCGCGACCGATCCAAGTTGCGGGTGGTCGGATAGCGAATCGATTGGTTCAAAAACTATTGAATAAGGTCTCCGATAACCAAGATCAGCTTCCAATCCTTCAGCATGCGCTGATGCGCACATGGAGCTTTTGGGAACGTGGGCATTCGGTGGATGAACCCATCGATTTGCGCCATTTCGAGTCAGCGGGAGAGATTGAGTTTGCGATCTCAAAGCATGCTGGTGAGATCATGGCAACCCTGTCAGAAGGGAACCAAGCGATTGCTGAAAAAATGTTTAAGGCATTGACCGAACTCGGTAGTGACCGACGCGAGATTCGTCGCCCGACTCGATTTGATCAGTTGCAACAGATCGTAGGGTGCAGCGAAGAGAGTTTGCTTCGCGTGATCGAGGCGTTCCGAGACAAAGGGTGCGCGTTTCTCACGCCAACTCAAGGGATGACAATCTACCCGGACACCGTGATCGATATTGCTCATGAGAGCCTGATGCGGGTGTGGGACCGATTGAAGGAGTGGGTGCAACAAGAATACCAATCCGCGAGGGTTTACAAGCGACTTGCGGAAACGGCGGTACTCCATTCCGAAGGCAAATCCGGGCTTTATCGCGATCCCGACCTGCAAATCGCACTCGCGTGGCGCGATCACAATCCGACCAATGAAGCTTGGGGTGCGCGTTATCACGAAGCGTATGCGTTGGCGCTGGATTTTCTGGACCATAGCCAAGCCGAGCAGCAGAGAGAGAGTCAGGCGAAAGAAGTAGCAAGAGAGCGTGAGTTGCAGCAAGCTCGTGCACTCGCTGAACTTGAAAAACGGCGAGCGGATGAATTGATCGCAGAGGCAAAGCGGACTCGCATAGTAAATATTGTCCTAGCCGGATTGACGATCGCCGCGTTGGTCTTAGGAGTCGTTTCGTTCCGATCGTATCGCAGGGCCGAGGATCTATACCGGGTTCAAAAAAGTACGTCGAATCTTTTTGAGTTGAAAACTAGCGAGCTCGAGGCCTCGAATACCATCGCGAATAAAAACAAAGAAATTGCTGAGAGACAATCGAGACTCGCGATCGATACCACCGATCATTTCATCGATGAGCTGATCGATCGAATCGATTCCGGAACCGATCCAGAAATCCTGCGACAGCGATTGCTCAAGTACCTAGGGGGCAAAGTCTCTGAACTTCGAGTGTCCGACGAAACGTCAGATCTTGGTAATCTGTCGGTTGTGGCAGCGGAGTTAGGTTTTGCAAGGTCTCTAGTGCGCCTCGACTCGAGCGGGAAGGGATCGGTTCGCGAGAAGCAGGTAGATGACTCAGGTGTTGAGGACACCGATGAAGATACGAGAGCCGATAAGCAATCAAATCAGGAGAACACCGATGATATAAACTCGCGGACGCGAGAAATTGTTCACAAGGCTGAAAAGGTGATTTCATACACCAGGAGCAAAGGTTCTAGTGGGGCTAATACTCTCTGGAGGGAGCTGCTTCGTACCGAAGGATTATTGGCGGAAGTTTATCGGGAGCTTGGGCAATTTGAAGATGCGGAGCGAGTGCACCGCGATGTGGTTTCCTATGTTGAAAAATTGATTAATGCCCCTGGACGGAATGCGACTGAGAACGCATCTGCGCAGAACTCGCG
>VGZN01000619.1 GCA_016872635.1 Planctomycetota bacterium
GATGAAGGGACGGGATAATCAAACGGTCGAAGTGAAAACCTTCGGTCGCGGTGGTCACAAGAACAAAGGCAGAATTGTCGAACCGAGATGGGATTTTCATCAGTACGGCCAGTGCGGAAAATGGGTCAGCGATTTGTTCCCTAATGTTGCGAAGCATGTGGATGACATCGCTTTCATTCACTCAATGACCGCAGATTCCCCAATCCATGGTTCTGCAATGTTGATGATGAACTCGGGGCGGGTTCAAAGCGGGCACCCGTGCCTTGGTTCTTGGGTGAACTATGGACTCGGATCTGTTAACGAAAATCTCCCAGGATTTGTCGTCATGCTAGACCCAACCGGTGGCCCAATTTCTGGTGCGAAGAACTGGTCGAGTGGGTACATGCCTGCGAGTTACCAAGGAACCGTTTTTCGCACGCAAGGGACTCCGATTCTCGATCTGAAAGCCCGCGATGGAGTGAGTCGCGAATTGCAGCGCGACTTGCTCGATACGATCAAGGAGCAAAACCTCGAACACGCAAAGCTGCGTGGAGACAAATCGGACTTGATCTCCCGCATTTCAAGCTATGAACTAGCGTACAAAATGCAGGAACACGCACCGGAAGCGGTCGATGTCGCTAAGGAAACGGCAGAAACAATGAAGTTGTACGGCATCGATCAAGACCGCACTCGAGACTTCGGCACCAAGTGCCTGTTGGCAAGACGACTGGTTGAGCGAGGCGTTCGCTTCATTCAGATTTACTCGGGGGGGGCTCATAACGATGACAACTGGGATGCACACTCGGATTTGAAGAAGAACCACGACTATCATGCCGGGAACACCGACCTGCCTATCGCAGGGCTACTTGAGGATCTAAAACGGCGCGATTTACTTAAAGAGACGCTCGTGATCTGGGGTGGAGAATTCGGTCGCCAACCGACGGCGGAATATGCCGAAGGAACCGGCCGAGACCATAATTCGTATGGATTCACTATGTGGATGGCGGGCGGCGGCATCAAGGGAGGCACAAGCGTCGGAACGACCGATGAGTTGGGCGCGGCGGCTGTGGAAAAGCCATTCCACGTTAAGAATCTACATGCGACTGTGCTGAATCAACTAGGAATCGATCCCAATCGACTTTCCTATTTCCATTCAGGATTGGACCAAAAGCTCGTCGGGGTGGAACCTATTGAACCGATACACGAAATCATCAGTTAAATTAAGTCAACAACTGTCATCCGACCCTTGTAAAGCGGGATGGCATGGGAACCGAAAAATCAAAAAATTCCATTGGAAAATTGGGTTTCCAAGATGTGAAAGGCCTAATATGTGCCACCCACAAATGGCACGGTACGCCTTAGATGAAGGCGCAAGTTCTCTAAAGGCACAGTCGAGTTCTGCGATACTTCCACGAGCTTTTGCATATTGATGATGACTTCACAAACCTGCCTTGGCTAAAATCCAGAACCTTCCCTGCGAGCGCTAACTAGCCAAGGAAGGTTTTTTCGTATGGTGTCTCTACCAAACTCAAGGCGCCATCCCACCTGCTTGCAGCAGTGGATCCAATGAAGTCGAAGACGCGCGGCTCTTAGTAGCCCGTGAGCCAAGAGTCATTGGCGATATATGCATGCAGGCGATCGATCGCTTGCTCGTTTTCCTTTTGGGCTAGGTTCAGAACCTCGCTTGAGAGTTGCCAAACGCCGCAGCGGCAAGGCTCTTTCTTCTCGACGGCGATCAGATGCACCGGAACGTAGATCCCAAGAGCCTTCGATAGAACCGCTCGATAGACGGCCAATTGATGGGCATAGCCACCGAAACAAACCAGCACCGCGATCGAGATCACGCCGAGCCTATATCAACTGGTGCACGTGCACGCTTAAGATTGCTCATCGTCTGCTTGAAGTAGTTTGCACAAAACCCAAATGTAGGTCAAAACGATTGCTAGTAACGCTCCCGATGAAGCGACAGATATGATCAGCCCGACCTTTGCCACGGAGAGGGTCTTGGAAAGCACCGGCTCGGACCTTGCCATCCTAAAACCGTAAGCTATCAAATAGAGACAACCCAGTAATTTCGTCGCACAGTACCAGAATCCACTGGTAGACCCACGCGTTTCGTCAATAGCTCGCTTACGGAAACCCGCGACCAAACCATATCCCAATATCCACCCTTTTATCATCAACAAGCCTGTATATATGACCATAGCACTATCCGCCCCTGGAATAATCGGACACCAAAAGGGAAACAGAATCCAAACCAATACGATCGCAGTTACGATCTCAAACCCTTGGAATGCAGAAGATCCGAAGAGATGTGGTCCTAACACTCCGATAGCTCCCGACCATGCGCCCAGAATCATCAGGATGGCTCCTATTTGAGCCGCGAGAATTTCCTTCCACCGTTCCCGTATAAATCGCATCGCGCAACCCATGCCGCATTCTGTGTTCCTATGCTTCAACCCACATCTGCGATGTTATCCCATCGCTCGATGCGTTCCTCGATGGCTACATCAAACGCTACGGCAAGAGTCGCAAGCCAGCTACGGTCGCGGTATGGAAACAGGTGGTAGCGAACCTCAAAGTATTCCTGCCAGCGGGGATCAAGATCAATCAGATCACTGCGGGGCATGCAAAAGAGTTTCTTGAGAAGCTCAAAGCTAGAGGGATGGCTACGACGACGATCCACAAAAGGATCCAATTCGCGAGGCAATTCATGCACGATGCGGTCGATTGGAAGATCATCGACGAGAACCCTTTTTCTAAGGTTCGAACGCAGCGAAGCACCGTCAAAGTCAACGAGTTTGTGCCTCGGGAAGTGGTCGACAAACCGATGAAGAAGGCAAACCCAGTTTGGAAAGTGATCTTGGGCCTGAGTCGCTACGGTGGGCTTCGAACGCCTTCGGAAACGTTATCGCTGCGTTTGGAAGACATCGACTGGGAGATGAACCGCATGAGCATCCCAGAGCCGAAGGTCGAGCATCACGAAGGTTGTGGCATTCGCGGTTGCCCGATCTTCCTGGAGCTGCGACCGATCCTCGACGAAGCCTTCGAGATATTCGGCGACAAGAGCGAATACGTGGTCGCGGCACCACAGTATCGGGCTGCCACCAACACAGCAATGGGCTGGAAGAACTCGAACCTACGGACCGAAATGACGCGATTGCTACGACGCGCCGGAGTCTCGGGTCGGCCACGATTGTTCCATTCGATGCGAGCTAGCAGACAAACA
>VGZN01000620.1 GCA_016872635.1 Planctomycetota bacterium
CGGAAGTCGGACGCAACGCAGTGTCCTACCTGTTGCCACGGATGCTACAGGACATCCAAAACCGCGGACAATTAGCCGCCGGTATGACCAGCTATAATCCAGCGCAATCGCAATTGCTCGAAACGCATAAGGATATCGGAACGGTGAGCGAAGTCTTTCGCTTGTCGCATCGAGGAAAGCATGAAGCCATCATGCATCAGTTGGTGGGACTCGCGTCCATTGGCCATGTTCGCTACGCGACCTGCGGCCAAGACGACCGCAACTACGCGCAGCCATTCGAGCGACAGCATATCCATAAGCACAAGTGGTTCAGTTTTTGCTTCAACGGGCAACTCGCGAATTACCCAGAACTGAAAGAACGATTGACGCGCGAGGGGGACCACCACCTGGCCCGCGATACCGACACTGAAATCATCCTTCATGAAATCGGTCGCGAACTGACAGTCAATCCCAACAAGAGTTTGGTCGATGTATTCGCTGCAGCCGCCAAAAATTTCGACGGTGCCTACTCTCTCGCATTGCTCAATGCAAAGGGAGAACTACTTCTCGCTCGCGACCCGCTGGGAATCAAACCCTTGTGCTATGCATTCGACGGAGCGTTCTTTGCTGCAGCGAGCGAGAGTGTCGCTCTGCTGAATTTAGGCTTCGACCGCGACATGATTCATTCGGTGGAATCAGGCACGTGCATGCTCGTCTCTGCTGCAGGGCTGTCAACCCATCGTTACTCTGCTGCCGTCAACCCAAAGCACTGTTTTTTTGAGTGGATCTATTTCGCCAACGTTGCTAGCACCCTAGACGATCGAAGTGTCTATCTTTCTCGAACACGCCTGGGCGAGGAACTCGCTCGCATTGAACGCGCGAGAAATGAAATTGAAATCGATAACGATACGATCGTTGTTCCGGTCCCAGATACGAGCAAGGCTGCGGCCGACTCGATGGCGTATTGCTTAGGCATCCCATGCCGAGAAGGCTTGATCCGGAATCGCTATTCCGGTCGAACATTTATCGAAGGCAACCGCGCGAGAAAAGTGAAGGCGGCGATGAAATACACTCCGCTTCGCGAGGTGCTCGAAGGGAATAGAGTAATTCTGGTCGAAGACTCCATCGTTCGCTCGACAACCATGAAAGTCTTGCTAAACCGCATCCGTGAACTGGGCGGCGCGAAGGAGATCCACGTTCGAGTCGCTTGTCCGCCCATCATCGCCCCATGCTTCTACGGCATCGACATGTCGACGATCGACGAATTGTATGCACCCAAGTTCATGCAGGATGGAATACTGACCGATGAAGTCCAGCGTAATATGGCTGCTCAGTTGGAATGCGATTCTCTCCGGTATCTGCCCGTCGAATCGATAGCACGAGCGATCGACTTGCCCTCCGATCACCTTTGCCGCGCTTGTATCACAGGTACCTATCCGACCCCAGTCGGCCAACGACTCTACGGAATCGCGCAAGAGAATTATAAACTCGGCCATCAAGCAGCCAGAACCTACGAAACTCAATCCGTCGCGGCGACTACTTAAAGTCATCCGTAGAAACTGATGACGGTCGCGGGGAGCGTATTGGTTGCCGGGCAATCCTCGGTCTCGCGATAGATATGTAGAACATTTCACCTAAAACCTTGTGTACCCCCAACCTTCTTTTTTACCTCAAGAGCATTATGGCCCAATTGTCCCACATGGTTTACTTCACCTTAAACGATGCATCGCCTGCCAAGTTGCAGGAACTGGTTGGTGCCTGCCACAAGTACCTCAGCGATCACGAAGGTGTTGTCTATTTTTCTGTGGGTACACTTAATCGTGATCTAGCTCGCCCCGTGAATGACCATAGCTACGACGTAACGATCAACGTGGTGTTCGCGAGCCGTGAAGCGCACGATGTCTACCAGACGGAACCAAGGCACCTCAAGTTTATCGAGGAACAGAAACCCAATTGGAAACAGGTACGCGTCTTCGACTCGGACTTGGCCCCATCATGACAACGGTTCTCGATCGAATAGTAGCCAGCAAGCGAGAGGAAATCGCACTGGTAAAAAAGAGAAGGGATATGGAATCCCTAAAAGCGGCGTCAGAGGGTGCGTTGCCACCTAGGGACTTCCTTGCCTCACTACGAGGCCATGATTCCATGCGACTGATCGCCGAGGTGAAGAAAGCCAGCCCATCGAAAGGTCTGATCCGACCTAACTTTCGGCCGGTGGATATTGCGATCGAATACGAGGCGGGTGGCGCAGCCGCGATCAGCGTTCTCACTGACGAGCCATTTTTCCAAGGGCGTCTGGACTACATGACCAAGATTCGGGAAAGTGTCGAGATTCCCGTGTTAAGAAAAGACTTCATCCTCGACGAATATCAAGTGTACGAGGCCCGGGTTGCCGGGGCTGACGCTGTTTTATTGATCGCGGAATGCTTACCTGGCAACGACCTAAACGAGCTTTATACGCTTATTTGCTCCTTGGGGATGACGGCCCTTATTGAGCTGTACGATCCCATCCATCTGGAACGTGTTTTAGCCACCGGAACTAAGCTGATGGGTGTCAATAATCGCGACCTCAACACCTTTGCGGTCGATCTCGAGCATGTGATTCGACTGCGGCCTCAGATTCCTGAAGATGTTACCGTTGTCGCCGAAAGTGGGATTTTTACGCACGACGACGTGAAACTACTTCGAGCCGCTGGAATCGATGCAATGCTGGTCGGCGAATCATTGATGCGTCAAGGGGACGTGCGGCATGCAGTGATCAACCTGCTCGATCCACCTTGGGATCCACCGCTTCAAGCAGGCCAATGATTCAAGTCGGCAATCGACTGGACATCTGTTGCGTTTTCTACCACTGAGCTCGCGATTACCGCTCCACAATATTTGCGCATGCATTGTTTGATTTTTTAACTTGTGTTCACTGAAGTGAGAGGCCCTTTTTCATGCACAGCAAATGCGTCGAAGAATGGAATCGTCGATGGCTCTCTAGAATCCAAGATTTCCTTACCTTGCAGATGAATGGCGTGGATGCAGGCCATGGGATCGAGCATGTTCAGCGGGTTGTGGCAAACGCGATTTTGCTAGCAAGCGACAACGTAGCGAACATGGACATCGTCCTTCCGGCTGCTTGGCTCCACGATTGCGTGAGCGTGCCGAAAAACTCGCCCATGCGGTCCCAAGCCTCGCGATTGGCCGCAGCAAAAGCGACGGAATTTCTTGCTGA
>VGZN01000621.1 GCA_016872635.1 Planctomycetota bacterium
ATATGTTCGGTTCCTAGCGATCCGCGGAGAAGTCGAGCGTCGGTTGATAGTCAAGCATGCTCGCGACGGTTCGCCGCTCGATCCAGATGATGAATCGGCGAGAGAAGTGGTTCGTCTTGTCGTGGCGAACTGGGGCACCGCTGAAAGCAAAGTGGTACCGATTCCAAATCCGCCCGACCTCACCACCGATCAGTTCAAGGACTCGGCAAAGCGTGGATCGGGATGGTTCCGAAGTGAGTTGACTGCGTGTGCCAAGTGCCATGGAGCGGATGGCGCTGGTGATGGCGCTTCGCAAGACTTCGACGATTGGACAAAAGATTGGACGCTCTTGGCTGGTATCGATCCTAAAAACAAATCGGATTGGAAAGAGATGAAGCCATTTGGTGCACTCAAGCCGGTGATCGATCGTCCTCGCAATTTGGCTTGGGGGGCATTCCATGGCGGGGATGATCGAAGGGACCTTTTTCGGCGTTTGGTTTTGGGGATCGAAGGGACTCCGATGCCCCCCATCGCCCGTGCGATCAACGGAAACCCCGGGCTCACCGATGACGAGATTTGGGACCTTGTGCATTACGTGCAGTCTCTGGGAGGTGTCACATCGGCAATCACGAAGTTAGAAGGCTCGTCGAACAATAGCCCAGAAGGAGGCGCTGAATGAGTGCCACCCAGGAATTGAAGAAAATCAATGGTGTCGAGAGCGGGCCGAAACCTACAGTTTTCACTTGGACCCAAAGTTGGTTTTGGGCCTGGGCGACCACCATTTGTGCTTTCCCGTTGATTTGGGTTGGTGGATTAGTCACTACGCATGATGCAGGAATGGCGGTACCCGATTGGCCTGGGACTTACGGCTACAATCTATTTTTGTACCCAGTGACCGCATGGATGTACGGTCCCTTCGATCTTTTCATCGAGCATGGACATCGTTTGCTTGGGTCCGTGGTCGGCCTACTCTCCATCGCGCTCTGCGTAGCCGCTTGGCGAACAGAAACGCGGCGATGGTATCGATGTGCTACCATTGGATTGCTTTTGGCGGTGATCTCCCAAGGACTTCTCGGCGGTTTTCGAGTGGTGCTCGATGGCCGTACGATTGCGATGTTGCATGGATGCGGTGGTCCGATGGTCTTCGCGCTCGCAACCTTCCTCGCGCTTTCCGCTTCGAGCGATTGGGTGTTCGCCCGTCCTGTAATCTCAACGCGCGGCATGCGTTGGATATCGCTTCTGTTATTGGTGTCGACCGTCGCCCAGCTCATTCTTGGAGCTCAACTCAGGCATGCCATTCCGGACACGTCGCCGAGTGGATTCATGTCCCTGGTTCATCTCCATTTGACGATGGCCGCGGTGGTCACGTCGATCATCCTCTTGGTCGCCATCATCGGCCGTTTGGGAAGCTATCGAGACGCACCCGAAATCCTAGCTCCCGCCAACGTTTTGCTACTCCTTTTAGGACTGCAACTCGCCTTGGGTTTTGCTACTTGGGTAGTCAATTACGCGCTGCCCTGGGCGGACCTCTTGAGGTGGTTGGCCAAGTACTCGATTTCTGCAAAGGGGTATTGGGAATCATTGATTGTCACTGGACACCAAGCTACTGGTTCCCTCATGATCGCAACATCTGTCTGGCTCGTTTGCCGCGTTTGGCGGCGGCAAGGTCAACTTGTTAGGAATCCACAATCGTTTACCATTTCTAATCGATCGGAGGCGTAAGGGACATTTTACGGACCAATGTTTCGTTCATAGCGTCCGTTTCGTTCGCAGCGGTCTAGACTTCAAAGTCCGGGTCGTTGGTCGAACATGTACTTGTCCTTGGTCTGACCGTTTAGCGGATAGCGCCAGTTGCCCGAACTCCTCCATTCACATTCAAATCCATGAACCCCACGGTCGCAGAAACCGAGATCCCCGCAAGTACGACGCCCGTAGGCGAAGTAGTGAGGCGATGGAAGAGTACCGCATGGCGCGATTACTTCGCGCTATCAAAACCGAGGATCACGTTGATGATCCTGCTGACCGTTGCGGTGGCGATGGTCTTCACATCCAAGTGTCTATCCCTTGCGGTCAGTCCTTGGGTGTGGTTTAGCACGCTCGTCGGAACGAGCATGGTGGCAGCGAGTGCGAGCGTCCTCAATCAATGGTACGAACGGGACCGAGATTCGATCATGCCGCGTACTCAGCGCCGGCCTCTTCCCACAGGCCGACTAACATCCCTCGAAGCATCGGTGTTCGGTTGGCTGTTGGTGATCATCGGTACTCTCCTTTTGGGGATGGGTAGCAATTGGACAGCTGCATCAGTCGGCTTGACGACTTGGTTCGTTTATTGCTGGGTATACACGCCGATGAAAACGTGGTCTTGGTGGAATACAGCTGTCGGTACTTTGCCGGGTGCCCTCCCTGTCCTAATTGGATGGACTGCCGCTGGTGGTAGCCTTTGGGATATCAATGGTTGGGCGCTAACCGCGGTGGTAATCCTCTGGCAGTTCCCTCACTTTATGGCGATTGCATGGCTCTATCGGGACCAGTACACCCAAGCCGGATTTCGGATGCTCACACGCGAAGAACCAACCGGTATTGCTGCAGCTTGGCACGCGATCGTTCCATCGGTCTGCTTGATCCCGCTTTCGATGGCGGTGCTTTATCCGAGTTCCCCTGCAGGTTGGTTCGTCGCTTTCCTCGGTGCTTTGAGCGGATGGTCGCAATTGCAATCGTCGATACGATTTTTGATCGCGCGAAACAATGATACGGCTCGAAAATTGCTGCGAGCCTCGTTAGTGTATCTTCCAGCCATTATGATTCTTGTAGTCATTCGCTGGGTATTCCTGTGAGTGCACCCGCTCTCTCGATCGATCGTGTAACCCATCGTTACGGCGACGCTGTTGCCTTGAACGAACTGAGCTTCGCTGTCCCCTCCAATCAGATTTTTGGCCTGCTCGGGCCAAATGGAAGCGGCAAGTCAACTCTTTTTCGATTGATATCGACTCTGGTCCCGGTGCAATCCGGTTCGATCCAATTGCTTGGTATGGATGTGATGTCCGAGAGGAATCGCGTGCGTGCAACGCTGGGCGTTGTTTTTCAATCCCCTAGTCTCGATCGCAAACTCACCGTTCGAGAGAACATGGAATGCCAAGCTGCCCTCTATGGTATATCGGGTCAGGATCGCGCGGAAAGAATAGCATCTCTCTCGAAACTTTTAGGGATCAGT
>VGZN01000622.1 GCA_016872635.1 Planctomycetota bacterium
AACCATCCTATCGGGGCCTGTAGTACCCGCAACGTGGGAGTCGCCAATCAATGCGTACTCTGTTCTTAGCTCGCTGGTGCAAAACGAAATTCGAGCGTATCAAATCGACACGGAGGCCATGACGCAACCGACGTTGGGATCCCTCCCGTCTGTCCCGGGGTCACCAACCTACAATCCAACTCCGGCATATTCAGCACCCACGTACACGCCAACTCCCGGAACACTCAACAGCGGAATAAGCAACCCAGTTCTTCCACCTACCACCAACGTGCCGTCAGCTCCAACCGCGATCTACGGTGGAGTGCCTTCTGGCTCGGTTGGCGGCGTGCCATACGGCTCGGTTGGCGGCGTGCCATACGCAGGAGCACCGACACCTTCGGTCGTGCCCGGAGCGATGCTACCCTCCGCTCCACCCGGCTCTATTCCCGCGCCAACAATGCCCAGCACTGCAGCACCAGTCACCGTGATGCCTGCTCCCCCAACGTACTTTGTACCCGGACCACAAGGCCCCGTTCCTGGCACTGTTCCTGGCACCGTCCCCAACATGAACCCTGGTTCGACCTACGCTCCGAACACCATGCCCTTCTATTCAAAATTGGGGAGCTTCGTAAACAGCGCTCCATTTGTAAGCAAAGCCCCGGAAGCGATCGATGCCCGCTGGATGGTGTCTCCTGCGGTTTATAGCCAAGCCTATGGAGCCAACGCAAATTGCGCACCTGCTGGTGCAACCACGATGCCGGGTTTACCGGTACCGGGTATGGGTCAGGGAACCTATGGAGCTCCCACGGGAATAGTCCCCAACACGTCGATGCCCACTGGTGTCTTTCCTGGTTCCGCGGTCGCGCCCACGATGAATCCTACTCCGATTGCAACTACCTCACCCTTTTCTTATGCGTCTCCCGCTGCGATGCCGCCACCTACAATGTACGCCTCTTCGAATGGGGGTTATACCCCCGTCGTCGGGTTCGGCCAAGGAACCAACGCACAGCTTGGCCGAGGCTTGTACGGCCAACCGACCGCCTACGTTGATGGCCAACCGGTTCGCAATTTTCTACGGTATGTCTTCCCATAGTGAGCACTCGCCGCACCTATTTGGATCATGCTGCCACATCTTGGCCTAAACCCGCTGAGTCGGTAAACGCCTGCATCGATTACCAAATGCAACTCGGCGTCGCAGCCGGACGTGGAGCTTACCGAAGCAGCGAACGAGCCGATCAAATCGTTTCGGGTGTTCGATCCCAAGTCGCAGCCTTGCTCGGTGAAAAAAATCCGACAACCATCTCGTTCACGTCGAACGGTACGATGGCGTTGCACCTAGCCATCCACGGGTTGCTCCACGAGCTCGATCTACGCCACACCCATGTCGTAACCACTTCGACCGAACACAATAGCGTGTTACGACCTCTCGCCTTGCTGGAGAAACAGCGCGGATTGCGTTGGTACGCGGTTCCATGTGACGCCGGGGGCAACGTCGACACCGTTGCACTACGCGATGCGGTCGAGCCCAGCACTCGACTCATTATCGTCAATCATGCATCGAACGTAACGGGTGCCGTACAAGACCTCGTCGCCATTTCGGAAATCGCTCGCAAAGCCGGTGCGAGCCTGTTGGTCGACGCGGCTCAAAGCGTCGGGCTGATCGAAATCGACATCAATAATCCACACATCGACATGCTCGCTGCGCCCGGCCACAAAGGACTCGGGGGGATGCTCGGAACCGGCATCCTTTACGTCCGTACGGAACTCAGCCCCAAGCTCCGTTCTCCATGGATCGGGGGGACAGGGCATTACAGCGATCGCCTTGTCGATGATTTTTCATGGTCGGAGTCCGCCGAGTCTGGAAACCTCAATATCCCAGCGATTGCATCTCTCGGCGAAGGCGTGCGATGGCTGAGAGAGAATCACGACGCTGAAAAGCTGCGACTCTGGACAGACCGTTTGATCGACGCTGTCGGGCGTGAGAAGCGGCTTCGATGGATTGGATGCAACGAATCGCGAGAGGTTATGAGCAGTCTGCAACGAGTACCGGTGGTGAGCTTTACGCACGCGGAATTAAGCTGTCACGAAATGGCGATGCTGCTCGATACGACCCTCGGCATCGAAGCCCGCTCAGGGTTTCATTGCGCTGCGATGATCCATCGATATCTCGGTACCGAACACGGAGGAACGCTGCGAATGAGCCTGGGTCACACGTCCACCGACGCGGATGTCTACGCCGCAATCGAAGGGATCAAACTCCTAGGGAGTTGCTAATCTCGCGAACCGTTACTACGAAATTCCAATTAGTCGGATCAGGAAAACGAGCACCATCAAGACAATCGCTACCACGACCAATGCCACAAACACCCACGCGATAACGGATCGGTAATTGATGTAAGGCGTAGCAGCGATGATCTCTTTGTATTGTGGAGAATAGATAAATCCCCCTTTGGCGGAACGCAACAGGTACCGCACCTAAAACTCCACCTATTCCAATGGTTCCATATGCCAATCCACCCAACGATCCTGAGACTCCTCCCAAGAGATACAACCATCCTATACCGCGGATCGATGCCTCGTGGTTCAGATGCTGTCTTCGAACAGCGTCAGCGTCCGAGATATCGAAAACCTGTCCTGATTTAAAACCGCCGGGAGGCTTTGCTGTTGGTGCGTAAGTATTATCGGACATGCATGAGCTTCCAATAGTACGTCCGAGACGATCGATCGCTACCGCGATGATCTTAGAAACGCAGCAACGAATAGCAATACAACGACAAGCAGGATAACAGCTAGTAGCACCCAAGCGATAATCGATCGGTATTTGATGTGTGGTGTCGCAGCGATGATCTCTTTGTACTGAGGGGAGTAGATAAATTCCCCTTTGGCGGACAGCAACAGGTACAGCGTGTAGGCAGAGAGAAGGGTTCCGCACGGAAAACCGAGCAATCCGATCGCTGTGACAATGATGGCGACGATCTTTCCTTTTGGATCCAGTTTTCTCATTGTCCATCCGGCATAAAACTGAGCCATTGCGACAGCGAGTACAAACACGCCCATCCCGACAAAAACTCCTCCCATAATTGCGGGTGAAGGACCCGGGGTACCATCATCAGGAATTACTCCCGCAACCCCTGACATCGCTGCAATCCCCATTCCCCCATAACCCAACCCCAACAACGAGCCGAAGAACCCTCC
>VGZN01000623.1 GCA_016872635.1 Planctomycetota bacterium
GCTTCTCGTCGATCGAGAGCAACGACGAACACCGAACCCAATCCCTAGCAATCCCTTGGCGGACGTTCAAAACAGCCAAGGCTACGACCGAAGAAGGTCGTGTCAGAAACAGCAATCGACCCAGTTGCTGGGTCCACGCCCTCAGAGCAATGCAAATCCAGAGTTGAAACAACCGGTTGCTGCACTGTTTTCGCCCAATCCAAATCTGGAAAGAGAGGGCGCTCACTATCTTTGCGGCATCGGCAACGAGTGCACTCACCCTCACCGTGCTCCGAGGAATTCATTCCAGAGAACGGACTACTAGACGCGTATTCCTGCCGCGCAGTCCCACCATCCCAAACTAAGAGGTCCGAAGTGGATCCAGTACGCCATATCATCTGGCGGCTTGAGGACCCACACTTGGCGAAAGCATCCGTCGACACGCCACCCATCATCAGCAAAGCTACAGCAACCACCCATCCACGAAGCAACAACGACCGCGAGGATCGCGTTATTTTTGCAACGATTTGTGGGGAAACAGACTGCATTGCGAATCGCTGGAAAGAGCTAAAGGCCTTGCGCGCATCATTATGGACTGACACGAGTATAGTTCGGCGATTGCGATAATTTGTCAACGTTTCTTTCCGAATTTTTCTAAAATCCGGCACAAAAGTCGCTACAAAAGTCGCCGGTGTCGGGCTTCCGTTCCCGAAAAATCTTCCATGGCTTCCCACTACGAACAAGTTCGTCGCGAAATCTCGAGCTCATGCCAGTCCGCTTTGTCGAAGCGATCGATTTGCCTGGTAGGCTTGAATGGCGGCAAAAAACAGCTTGGGTGGGAAAAAGAGACAAAGCGAGAGATGGGTAGAGAGCCGATTGCGGGAAAAGTGCGGACAAGTACACTTCTGGAAATCTCCTTCATTTACTGTTCGAATACCGATTATCCCTAGGTCGCACCTCGGTGTAGTTAGGGTCCCACCAAGAAAGGTTTTCGGGGCTGATGCCAATCGATCCCGCTCGAACACAATACTACCGACGCGCACGGTTTACAACCCGACTGCCCACCCATTACCTCTACGCACGCTCCCACTTTTGGCTCTTAGAAGTCGAACCTGGTCTGTGGCGTGTGGGGTTGACCCATTTCGCGACGCGCATGCTAGGGGACTTTGTGGAATGCGAGTTTCAAGTTGCCGAAGGCGAAAGGGTAAAAATTGGCCAAACGATTGGCTGGGTAGAGGGCTTCAAGGCGGTCGCAGACATCTTCTGTGTGGCTGAAGGGGACTTTGCAGGTTTCAATACTGAGTTGAACAAAAAGCCCGAGCTAGTGGATAAAGATGCTTACGACCGCGGCTGGTTATTCACAATCCGTGGAGTTCCAGATGCAACATGTGTCGATTGCTCCGGGTACGTGGGGCTCTTGGACCAAGCAGTCGATCGCATCTTGAGCCAATCAGGAGAGGGACATGGGGAGTCGCACGTTGGCGAGTCGCCAGAGAATCCATCTCAGAACGGCGACGACAATCATTCGATCGAAGATGATGGCGGACCATGGGAGAAGAAGGGCAAATGCTAAATTCAAATTATATCCTGGTGGGCGGGTTTCTCGGAGCCGGTAAAACCACCGCGATCCTCAAGGCCGCTGAACAACTAAGCCAACGTGGACTTCGTGTTGGCCTAATTACCAACGATCAGAGCCAAGGGCTTGTCGACACGGCGATGCTGGCATCGCACGGTTTCCCCACCGAGGAAATAACCGGTGGATGCTTTTGTTGCCGATTTCCAAGCCTCATCGAAGCCAGCCAGCGACTCGAGGTTGAATCGCGTCCAGACGTTTTTCTCGCGGAACCGGTGGGTAGTTGCACAGATTTATTTGCGACCGTTGTGCTCCCACTCCGCAAAATGTACGGCAACCAATTCGGAGTCTCTCCGCTCAGCGTGTTGGTGGACCCGATCCGAGTTCAGCGTGTGTTGGGACTGAAGTCAGGAAAATCCTTCTCACCGAAAGTAACCTACATTTACGAGAAGCAGCTCGAGGAAGCCGATATCCTCGTCGTGAACAAGCGTGAACTGCTCGAGCCCGAAGAACTCAACGCCCTTGTAAAGGCACTCGAATCCAAATTCCCGCGAGCAAAAGTCCTCAGCATGTCCGCAAGAACAGGTGAAGGATTGGAGGCATGGCTCGATACGATTCAAGCCCACGCAGCGACTCCCAACGCAACCGGGCGATCTGGTCCGATGGATGTGGACTACGATACTTATGCCGATGGCGAAGCACAGCTTGGTTGGCTCAACATGACGGTCCATGTGGGAGGAACCGAGTTCGATGGCAATGCGTTTCTCATAAGTTTGCTGGCCGATCTGCAAAAACGCGCGTTCGAATCGGTCGACGACGGCATTCGCATCGCCCACTTGAAGGCAACATTAACGCCATCGCAAGGTAACGACGTAGGAGTCGCCAATCTCGTTCGGGACGATTTTTCCGTTGAACAGTCCCATCGCCTCCAAGAACCACTTTCTGAGGGCACACTTCTCTTGAATTTCCGAGCCGAAGCTTCCCCGGAAGTGATGCAAAACCTAGCCGATAGTAGCTTGCGTGCCCTCCTCGCCCAACTTAGACTGACCGGTCAGGAAGTGCTGGTCGAAGCATTCCGCCCCTCACGTCCAAATCCCACCCACCGATTGGCGGAAATTTAATCGGTAGCCCGCGCTCCAGCGCATTCGGTTCTCACGTCCAGACTGCAGCCCGCACACCAAGGCCAAATACCCCGGATGAAAACCCAACGGTCCGTTCTGTTTTGTCGCTGTGCCTTTGCACGCGTGGTTCCTGACGATGTCAAGAACGATGTACTGAAACACTTGGTTCAGTCCGCAGAACCCTTCGATGCAGTAGGAGATCTTTGCGAAATGTCCGCCCGCAAGGACCCGACACTCATCGATTTGGCGGCACAAGGAAACTTGACGGTGGTCGCCTGTTACCCTCGAGCGGTAAAATGGCTTTTCTCTGCAGCGGGTGCTCCACTTCCTAGCGAAGGGGTTGAGGTACTCAACATGCGAACCGAGGAAGCGACGACAATCTGCCAAAGATTGACGTCGGGCCAGTGCAACTCCCCCTCAGACGCATCTAGTTTATCGAGCGAATCCGCAGCTTCGGAATCATCGCTTTCAGGAGGTTCCGCATGATCACA
>VGZN01000624.1 GCA_016872635.1 Planctomycetota bacterium
GCATCGTAGGCGATACTATCTGCTGCATCGACGACCTGGATCTCGAGCATCTGTGTTTGTGCGTCTTGCTTGTCGCTACGGAAATTTTGCCCTGAGAGGACTTCACGAGTCAGGTTGAGTCCTGGGTACGCGGTATACCTCTCTTCGAGCCGGGTCACCAAATCGATGGCAAATTGGTTGTGCGAAAAACCACCTTGATGTTTTAAACATTCGTCGAGGACATCTTCACCGCAGTGACCAAACGGTGGGTGACCGATGTCATGCAGGAGTGCCATGGCTTCGATCAAATCTTCATTGAGCCTCAGGGCGCGTCCAATCGTTCTGGCCAAGGATGCGACTTCATGGGTGTGGGTTAATCGTGTTCGGTGGTAATCCCCCATGTCCCCGGTAAAGACTTGCATCTTGCCGCTGAGCCTTCGAAAGGCGGCGCTGTGGAGAACGCGATCCCGATCCCTCTGGAACGGACCGCGGTACGGATGCTGCGACTCTGGGTACTCCCTTCCCTCGGAATCGATGGAATGCATCGCATACGACGCCAAAAGTGATTTCTCACGCTCGTCCCAGAATCGACTTTGTTTTCCTGAGGAATAGACCGACATAAGAAATCGCTATTGAGTTCAGTAAGACACTACGAGGTGTCGCCCCGAGACTTTTTTCATTGGATGAATTTCAAGGAAACGAATTGCGTACATGATTGGGTACCGCTTAAACCACAGCGAGGTTATCACGATGGATAACTTCATCGTAGGGGCATTGTCCGAGTATCTGCGCGATCCGATCGGATCGGCAACCACGGATCATTCGGATTTGGTTGGAACTATAATTGGACAACCCGCGGGCGATTTCTATCCGCTCGCGAGTGACCACCGAGATAACTTCGCCTTCGCCGAAATTCCCTTTGACATCGGATATTCCGATCGCGAGCAGGCTTCGTCCACCTCCCATCATCGCTGCCGCAGCACCGTCGTCCACGACCACCGACCCGCTAGGCTGTGTCGAAAACCCGATCCAACGTTTTCGGGAGGCCAGCGTTTTGCCTTGGGGCATGAAAAGCGTTCCAAGGTTTTCGCCCTTGGCCAGCCGCAGCAAGACATCGGGTTCACGCCCCCATGCGATGACGGCCGACTGCCCGCTGTGAGTCACGAATTTGGCCGTCGTTATCTTGCTCGCCATGCCACCTTTACTGATTCCGGTCTTGCGATCCCGAACAAGCTCCTCGATGCTGTCATCAATTTTTTGAACGATGGATAAGACCATGGCACCCGCATCCCGTGGGTCGCGATCGTAAAGACCTCGAACATCGCTGAGGATAATGAGCGAACTGGCATGGAACAGTCCTGCGACCATACCCGCCAATCGATCGTTGTCGCCAAAGGTCGTCTTCAGCTCATCGACGGCCACGCTGTCGTTCTCATTGATGATCGGGATAGCCTCCATTTCGAGGAGACGAAGCAATGTGTTTCGCACATTGAGGTACGCGACCCGATCGTCGAGTTCTGCGGCAGTCAGCAAGATCTGCGCTGCGTGCTTGCCATGGGCAGAGAATGTCTGCTCATAGACTTGGATCAAGTGCGTTTGGCCGATCGCTGCGACGGCTTGCAATGTCGCCAAGTCAGCAGGTCGCGATGCCAATCCGAGTTTTCCCATCCCGCTAGCGACAGCGCCGCTCGAGACCAGCACGACTTGCTTGCCCAATTGGGTCAGCGCTACTAGCTGGGTGGCCAAGTTAGCGATCTGATCGGGATCGAGTCGTCCCATGTCGTCGGTCAGCGATCGCGAACCAACCTTAACAATCCATGTCGTCGAATCGACCAAAACCTGACGTTCGGAGTCAACGTTCCCAGGATGGCTAACCGATTGCAGCCCTTCGTTCTTTAGATCGTGTTGATCGCGATGTGTCATTGTTAGTGCGTGGTCGTGGTCGCTTTTTGCTGGGCGATAAGGGCGTCGAGTTCTTCGCGGAGTTTGGGAAGAATCTCGTCATACCCAAAGGCACCGATCGGTTCGCTGCGACGTTTTAAGTTCACTTTGGCCGGTCCACACCACAATCCCAAGTCGGCATCGTCGGTTTCTCCTGGGCCATTCACACGGCATCCCATCACAGCGATGGTGATTGCGTAATCCTTGGCGTATGCAGTCATCTCTTTGACCTGTTGAGCCAACTCGACAAAGGCTTCGTTCTCGACCCGAGAGCAGCTCGGGCACGAGATGATATTCATCTTGGTGGGATCGAGGGCCACAACCGATCGCAACCGGCCTTGATAGATATCCTCGACGATTTGGCGACCTACCTCAATCTCCATGGGCTTTTTGGAATTGGGAACGGTTAATGAGACGCGGATCGTGTCTCCGATTCCGCGTCCGATCAACTGCTCGAATGCGATCCGGGTCTTGATAATCCCGTCGGGAGGCAGACCGGCTTCGGTCACTCCCAAGTGGAGAGGAACATCGGGACGCATTTCGGCGAAGCGTCGGTTGACTTCGACAACCTTGGTCGGATCGCTATCCTTGAGCGAGACGACGTAGCGAGTGAACCCGATCGAATCGAGCAGTTCGCAGTGCTCAGCGGCGGAAGCCAACATCGGCCCAATGGAATCGTGCGGATCAAATTTGTCTTTAATCGCCGGGTCGACGCTACCGCAATTCACACCGACTCGAATCGCACAGTCATTCGCTACGGCTGCTTCGACGATAAACTTGACTTTGTCCTGCCAAGGCTTGGTTTTCTCGTGATGGTACAAGTGCCCTGGGTTGTACCGAACTTTGTTCACATGCGGAGCGACTTTGACCACCAAGCGATAGTTCTCTTGGAGATCGACCGAGAGATTGGCCGTGGTCTGCTTGCGAATCTCACCGAGGGCTTCAGCATCTTTGTCGCTGTCTACGGCGATCCGAACGACATCCGCTCCGGCGCGATGAAGGTCATTGACCAAGGCGACGGTCGCATCGATATCGGTCGTGTGGGTAGCGGTCATGCTCTGGACCGCGATTGGGTTCCCGCCCCCGATGGTGATGGAGCCGACACGGACAGGACGGGTTGGGTTGCGTTGGATCTGCATAAAGATGGGCTTTATCAAAAGGTTGCATTCACACAGCTACCGGATTCTACCGTGAAATCCTCATTCTCCCAACAGCCATTGCCCCCATCGGACGATGC
>VGZN01000625.1 GCA_016872635.1 Planctomycetota bacterium
TAGGCGTAATTTCCGACGGGCCGCATCCGTGCAATATCCAGCGGCACCGCTTCTGCGGCGGAGAGAATGCTTAGGCTACTTTTTGGCCGAGAAGCCTCCCCTTTTTTCTTCTCCTCGCACGTAGCGCAGGGACATGCTCCCCGCAGTTTCCGAAACGGGATATCCAAAATCTGGCCATCGCTCCAGGCGATTCGCAAACAGCGGGAGTCCGTCTTTTCCAACCCAACCGGATGGATTTCCATGCGTGCAATTCCTTCGTTTGGACCCTAGATCTGACATAAACGGGGGTTTTCCCAGAAAACGACACCTTCATCGGGCGCTTCACAACGGATATTGTACCGAAGGCCGAAAATTCGTATCGTCCGAGGGGTCGAATTTCGTGATCTAGTTGAAAAAGCAAGCCTCCATTGGAATAGGAAAAATGAGCCGCGGATTCACCGACGCACCTGATGATTTTAGATTGATCAACCCATCTTCCGCAATCGATTGCTCTGTTCCAGAGAAGAGTTAAACTGGACCGGAGAGCGAGGCAAACTTCGACTGCCGTTTGGCGACAAGCACAGGCTCATTCATGCAAATCCCCTACCAAAAGATCTTTGTTACCGGCCATCGGGGAATGGTAGGCTCCGCATTCTGTCGACTGTTGGCCGCAAAACACCCTCACGTCCAAGTTATTACAGCCCCAAGAGAACAACTAAATCTAACGGCGGAGAACGACGTTCGGGCATTCCTCGAAGCGAACCGGCCAGACGCGATCGTGTTCGCTGCATCTCGCGTCGGGGGTATTGTGGCAAACTCCACCTACCCCGTCGAATTCCTCTCCGAAAACGTACGCATGGCGATAGCGACCATCACCGCTGCCTACGAAATCGGGGTCAAAAGATTTCTGTACCTGGGATCAACATGCATCTACCCTCGCATGGCTCCGCAACCGATCCGCGAAGAGTACTTGCTGACCTCACCGCTTGAGGAGACCAACGAAGCCTATGCACTCGCGAAAATCGTCGGACTAAAACTATGCCAATACTATCGCAAGCAGTATGGGGCGCTGTTTCACTCTGCGATGCCGACTAATTTATATGGACCTGGCGACAACTACCACCCAGACCACAGCCATGTTATCCCCGGTCTTATTCGTCGGTTCCACGAAGCCAAGGCGATGGGTACCGAAACCATCCCCATTTGGGGCACCGGTAAACCACGTCGCGAGTTTCTGTATGTAGACGACCTCGCGGATGCGCTACTACACCTGATTTCGATCAGCGATCCGCCAGATTGGGTGAATGTCGGGTCCAGCGCGGACATATCCATCCTGGAACTTGCAAACCTGATCGCCAAAACCATTGGATTCCAAGGACAAATAGTGACGGACACTTCGAAGCCCGACGGAACCCCGCGAAAGCTTACCGACACGTCCTTGATGCAAACCACCGGATGGACTCCAACCATCGAACTCGAAGAAGGCCTAAAACTCGCCTACGCCGACTTTTTAACTCGACTCGCCAACGGCAATCTCCGTAGTCAGTAAATCATCGATTCTATAATCTGGTGAGATTGCGCGAGCTATCCAACACTCATACTTCCAAACTCCTACATCCCCCCCTAGAGACTTTCGGCATCGAAATTCCGCCATTCCCAAGAGACAGCAACAAACCGAAGAAACATGACTAAATCGGCTCTCATCACAGGTATCACCGGACAAGACGGCTCCTACTTAGCAGAACTTCTCCTCCAAAAAGGCTACACCGTGCATGGCTTGGTACGTCGTAGCAGCAGCTTCACTACCGGCCGAATCGACCATCTCTACAAAGATATCCACGAAAACCCGCGACTGCTCCTCCACTACGGAGACTTAACCGACGGTCAAGCTCTCACCAATCTTGTGCTCGAACTCGAACCCGACGAAATCTACAACCTTGGAGCCCAGAGCCACGTCCGGGTATCTTTCGATCAGCCAGTCTACACGTTGATGACCGACGGGGTTGGTGCCCTCAATGTCCTCGAAGCCGCCCGCATCCTCAATAAACGCAAACAGACTCGCGTTTACCAAGCGAGCTCTTCCGAGATGTATGGCGACGTTTTGCAAACCCCCCAAAGCGAAACGACTCCCTTCAACCCGCAGAGCCCCTACGCATGCGCGAAGGTCTACGCGTTTTTCCAGACTGTCAACTATCGACGTAGCTATGGACTATTTGCCAGTAACGGCATCCTCTTTAACCACGAATCCCCTCGACGCGGAGAAACGTTTGTTACCCGCAAGATCTCGCGAGCGGCGACGCGGATCAAGCTTGGATTGCAAAAGAAGCTATACCTAGGAAACCTAGACTCGAAACGGGACTGGGGGTATGCAAAGGACTACGTCGAAGCGATGTGGTTGATGCTTCAACACAACGAACCTGATGACTTTGTCATCGCTACCGGTGCGACATATTCCATCCGAGAGTTCCTCGACATGGTCTTTGGCGAACTCGAACTCGAATGGGACAAGTTCGTGGAGATCGACCCCAGATACTTCCGGCCAGCCGAGGTTGATTTACTTCTCGGAGACCCCAGCAAAGCCAAAGCAAAGCTTGGCTGGTCACCCGCAACAGACGTTCGTGAACTGGCTCGGATCATGGTCGAGCACGATTTGGAACTCGCACAACGAGAACTTCACAACAGTTCCTTTAACGGTTGATTGCTGGAAGCTACTCATCCCATCGCAAGTATCCCATACTTTGAGCAACGAGCGAGTTCCATCATGGATCCATCAACACTTTTCAAGGTTTGCACATGCGTGCATTGATCACCGGGATCACCGGCCAAGACGGATCGTATCTCTCCGAGTTGCTGCTGAGCAAGGGATACGAAGTGCATGGCATCGTACGACGCAGCAGCACGCTCGATCGCCCCCGCCTCGATCAGCAATACCGCGATGAGTCCGTCTATGGCAAACGGCTTTTCTTGCACTACTCCGATTTATCCGATGTCACATCGCTCCGACGTATTATCACACGGGTGCAACCAACCGAGTTCTATCATCTCGCTGGACAATCCCACGTTGGGATCAGTTTTGAGATCCCCGAAAGCACTTGTGAATTGACCGCGATCGGAACGCTACGCATCCTCGAAATCCTTCGCGATCAACCGTCGCCGCCACGCTTCGTGCACG
>VGZN01000626.1 GCA_016872635.1 Planctomycetota bacterium
TGAGTCACCACAGAGGCGGTTAAAACGAGTCTGCTGGAGTTAACACTTTGACGAATAATCACTTACTGGAAATCCTTGGAAGCGATATAGTATCGACTCATGTGGGTGGATCGGTTGCTATGCGATGCTACATCGATCGCGATCCCAACGCGAATCGTCTTTAGTCGCAACGATATTTCTAGCTCTCGCGCAACAAGATTCGACTTGATCAATGGGGGGAATTCCAATCGTGGACGGAGATGTGATCGATTTGTCGTTTCGACGGGCCCTCGTCGGAGAAGCGTCGTTTGTGGCTCCTAATGCGACGGTCCGCGGAGATGTGAAAATCGGTAGGTCGAGCACGGTTTTGTTCTGCGCGGTACTGCGTGGCGATGCGGATAGTATTCGAATTGGTGACTGCAGCAACATTCAAGATTTGGTATGTGTTCATGCGGACCCCGGCCTACCATGTCAGATCGGTGATCGTGTTACCGTCGGCCACGGTGCGATCGTACACGGTGCGACAGTGGAGTCGGATTGCTTGATTGGGATCCGTGCGACCATCTTAAATGGTGCAGTGATCGGCAAAGGGTCCGTGGTTGCGGCCGGTTCTTTGGTCACCGAAGGCAAGGTAATACCGCCAAATTCGCTGGTGATGGGAATTCCTGCAAAGGTTGTTCGGGAGGCCTCAGAGCGAGAGCATTCCATGATCGAACGGGGATGGAAGCATTACGTGGAGATTGGAGCGATGTACCAAAGGCAGTTTGATCTGGAAGCCAAACATGAAGCGTCGTAACTTCCGCCGTCCTGCTGCCCCGCAGTTGAAACCAGGCCAGACGGAATATGAATTTGGTATCCCCATTCCAGGAAATATCCTTCCCCCGGACCAATGGGCAAAGACCGCAATCAAACGGATGGATGATGGGCCTATGGATTGGAGTAAAGTCTTTTCCAAGCGAGGCCCCTTGGCATTGGACATCGGATGTGGCAATGGTCGTTTTACAATCGCTTCTGCAGTCGAAAGGCCCGATTGGAATCATATTGCTATCGACTTTCTGCCCGCAGTCGTACGTTATGGTACCCGCCGTGCCAATCAACGTGGGCTCGCAAATTGCAGATTCGCAGTCATCGACGGTTGGCGAATGCTGCACACATGTTGTACCCCTCAATCGCTGAACGAAATCCACATTTATCATCCACAGCCATATTCAGATCCGAATAAATCTCATTTGAGGATGTTGACGCCGGAGTTCATCCTCCGGATGCACGAATGTTTAGTCGATAGTGGTCGCGTCTACATCCAGACCGATCGTGAGGCGTACTGGGAGTACATTTCGACGGCTATGAAAAGTATTTTTGACTGGCAGCCGATCATGGAGGAATGGCCTGATGGTCCTGAATTTCGTTCGCGTCGAGAGATTCTGGCGCGGAAGCAAGGCTTACCAATCTTTCGCGGAACAGCTACTCGCAGGAACGATTGGCAGCGTCTGAATTTGGAGCAAGTCATCTCCAATTTGGCGATGCCGGTCTTCGCCATCGAATAGTCGTACAAAGACGAGTAATACACTGCAGCGGCGTAATATTTTCCCGGAAGTGGTGCTTGAGCGAGCTTTGTTTCGCCACTTCCTCGCGCGGTGGAACGAATCGTAAGGCTGTACAATCGATATAAGCCTTTAAAACGGTCGCATGCCAAAAATCGTTTCCGGTTTGTTTTCTCAGAATGGGTCGAAATGCCGCGTAGGATTTTGATCAACGTAAACTTCATCGGCGGGTTCGGTGAGTCTGGTATACGCACGTTGATGCCCAGTTGCAGCGAATCCATGTGATTGAGGGTTCCGCTTCTTCCGTCTCGAATCGGGGGTGCATCTCATGCCATCGATACCATTCACCAAGAGGTTTTGCGCCATTTTTCTATTGCTGGTCGCAGCGATCATGTTTGGTTGTTCGGCAGAATCTGTGCCGACCGCTGAATCCGGTGTTCAGAAATTGGTGGTTCCTGTTCATTATCGGGGCAGTCCGAAGGGTGAGGTGTTAGCTCGATTGTGTGCCATCGGGAGTGAGCGGAGTGAAATTCTCTTGGGCCAAAATATAGGGTGCACCAGCGACGATACTGTCGAACTTCGAGATGCTTTGAAATCAGTATCCATACTCAACAGAGATGGAAGTTATCCCGCTGTCGTCGGGATTGACTATGGCTGGGGGGATAAGGACAGAGAAAGCATTCGGGCAGCAAATCGTTTGCTCATCGCGCATTGGAAACGGGGGGGATTGATAACGATCAATTTTGATCCAGGTAACCCATTAACGGGAATTCCCGATCCCAATGACATCACTCCGATCGATGTCTACAGGCTTTGCGAAGCGGGTACGGAGGAAAACATTTCCTTTTCTCGGCAGCTAGAAACGGTAGCGGATGGGTTACAGGAACTGCAGCGGGCGGGGGTTGTTGTTTTGTGGCGTCCGATACATGAACCCAACGGCGGTTGGTTTTGGTGGTGCTCTCATGATCCGGATAGCAATCGCTGGACCTCCCCCAAAGAATACCGAATGCTGTGGAAGTACATCCATCGAGAGCTCACGAAAACCTATGGTTTAGACAATTTACTGTGGGTCTACTCGCCAGCTGCAATGACTGATGCATCCATCCGGCCCACCGATTGGTATTACCCAGGGGACGATTTTGTGGATGTGATCGGAATCGATCTCTACACGGATCATCTGGACAGGTCGCACGTAGATGCTCGTGGAGGGTATTCGCGTCTGCGAAAATATGGGAAGCCGATGGCTATTTGCGAAATCGGCGGACGCACTCACGATGGTCGTATGGACACAATGGCCTGTTTGGATGCCGTACTTGAATGTTGTCCGGACGCCAAGTACATGCTGTTCTGGCATTCGTGGGGGCCAGCCAGCGATCGGTCTCGCGTGGCTATCCAAGACTGTCGAAATCCAACGAAACTGATGAATGACCCCAGAGTTCTCCTGGTTCGGGACGATGATGCGGTATCACATAGGGAGAAAGTAATCCCCACAAAAAGTCGGACCTCATCCCGACGATCGGAATAATCCGTAAAGCCGACGCAATACGAAGCAACTTGAGATACAAAACTCTTCTTTCCGTTGAGCGCGGACAAGTACCGAGCGTGTGTCATCGTTTAC
>VGZN01000627.1 GCA_016872635.1 Planctomycetota bacterium
CGATTTCGCAGATCATGTTATCAGTGCGGTTAGAGTGTTCCCACTTCGAGGATAATCGAGCGATCATCGATTCGTCTCTTTTGTGTCGATTAGATTTGTCACACGGATTAGATTTGTCACACGGATGCAAGTCAGGGGGTAGCATCGTGAAACTGTGATGTTGTCTTCGTGGTGTACTTTTGAACGATTTTCATGTCAGCTACTGGCTTTTTCCAGTCGACGGATTGGGTGATTTCCGATTTCTCGATGCGTCCTTTGTCGGAGTCGAACCAGACGTTTCCAGAGCCTTCTTGACGCGTTAGCTCTCGCTGGGATTCATCGTCGAGCTGAAAACTGGGGGTGACACGAAAGCGGTGGAGTGGTTTATTTTCAAAGGTCTCGAGACCGACATATTGCCAAGTGTTAGTCGTCTTAAGGGTTCCAATCAAGTCAATCCTTCTGGTGGCTTCTGTGATCCAACTGCTTCCGACGCTGATCGGTTTTTCGGGGAAGAGCAACAGAGATTCAGGAGGCTGTGTGCGCAGAAGGTCTGGGGTTTGCTCTGGGGGATCGAGGTAAGTGATCTCTCCCCTCGGAGTGTGCTTGGCTGTGATCTTCTGGCCGATGATGGACTGAAACCGATCTGCGATTTTTTCTTCAGCATCGGATCTGGAGGGGGATTTACTGTCGAAAATGATAACCCCATCGATTTGGACTTGAAGGTCCTTGACCACTTGATCAATGGTCGCCGTGCCGTCGGCTTCGACGGATGTGATCTTCCAGTCCATGGTAAGAGACTGGAGAACGGTTTTGGGGCGATTATTGATGCTCGTGCTGATTTCTTGGGTGGTAGTCACCTTCCATATTTTTCCGGCGCTGAATTTCCAGTTCAGAGACTGTTGTGAAAAGGCTTGGGAGGAGTCCAACACTGCACCAGCGATGGCAATGCACAACAAAGTCCCGATTCGAATCCCTTGCGTAAATCGACTCATTCTCAAAAACCTTTTTGCAATAACAGTCCTTAATCCGTGCTACAAGCATTCGAGCTGCGGGGCCGATCCATTCCTTGAGCAATCATGACCCGAGACGTTGTGGGGGACCGGACCTGAATAGGTATCCTCGGAACCAAGTCTTGGACGATTCGATCGGGGCACACAACGTTACGGTTTTCCATACCAGTTCAGGCGGGGGATGACGACCATTTGGAACATAGTGTACGCAAATCCCTAAAATTGGTGTAAGTGGTGGTGCTTTGCGGCATTGTGTGACGACGAAAATTTTCGCCTGGGTTGGATCGTGGTAATTAATGGAGTTCATGATTTTAAGAACTCATCGCAGTTTCTCTGATTCTATGGGGGTCGAAACGAGGCGGCACCGGCTACAATCAGAGTCGGTCGGCCGGTGGACTTGATCCATTCGGTTCGAATTGGAAAGGAACGTTGAACCCTGGTGTCGTCATGCAATGGATCGTAGTTGCTGTCATTGTTGCTGCTTGTCTATTGGTAGCGCTTCGAAAGATGACGCGATTCGCTCGATCGTTTTCAAATGGTCGGTCCTGCGATGGTGGAGGATGCGAGAGTTGCGAGGCGAAATCGGTGATGACAGGATCTCGCGTAATCAACTTGGTACCTCTGAGCGGTAAGAAAGATCGAAAGGAATAGTTCACGGGAACCGTTTCTTACGATCTCGCAGTTAAAATGTTTTTCAGTTTCATCGAGATATGAACAGGTGCTTGCAAATGCTTTCTAGCCTTGGGAATAAACACTTAGCACATTCGGCGATTCGCAACTGTACCTCATTTTTCTCGTGGATATCGGCTTCTGTGGTGTTCATCACGATCATTGCAAACAGCTCGGTTTCTTTCGGTCAATCAGCCATTCGGCCACCGAACTATGATGAGAGTGCGGTTCCAAAGTATGACTTGCCTAATGTATTAGCGGGTAAGGATGGCAAAGTGATCACGGCTATCAACCAGTGGTCTGAGCATCGCAAGTATCTCCTCGAATTACTTGCTGAGAACGAATATGGTTCGATGCCGACAGATCTTGTGGATATCGAAGTTGAGAAGTTTGATGATGGCCCAGCGATCCTTCAAGATAAAGAGGAACCTGGGATCCGAAGACGGCAATTTGTGATCACACTGAAACGAAACGGAAAGTTTGTAAAGATTGATATGCTGCTATGGACCCCGAACGGATCGTTCGAGCAAGTGAATTGCTTTGTGGGCTTGAACTTTCGAGGAAATCAATCCACTACCGATGATCCTAAAGTACGCTTAACATCGAGTTGGTGTGATGCTCGCAATCCAGGTGTGGTGAACAATCACGCGACGGAAGCAAGCCGGGCGAGCCAAGGCGAGAGATGGCCCATACGTGAGATTGTCAGAGCTGGTTACGGTGTCGCAACAGCCCACTATGGCGATATTGACCCTGATTTTGATGACGGATTTGAGAATGGAGTGCACGCATTATTTCCAGAATATCGATGCACTGAGACGACTCCTGAACGATGGGGGGCCATCGCCGCTTGGGCTTGGGGGCTGTCTCGTCTGGTTGATGTACTGACAAAGACGGACGGGATTAGTCCCAACGGAATGATGGTACTCGGACATTCACGGCTTGGAAAAACCGCGTTATGGGCTGGTGCCAACGATGAACGGTTTAAGATTGTTATTTCCAACAATTCAGGTTGTGGTGGAGCTGCACTGAGCAAGCGATGTTTCGGTGAGTCGGTGGCCCGGATTAATACATCCTTTCCGCATTGGTTCAATCGCAATTTTCGACGGTTCAATGATCGGGAAGATGGGATGCCATTCGATCAGCATCAGCTGGTTGCTGCTATCGCGCCGCGACCAGTTTATATTTCTAGTGCGAGCAAGGATCTTTGGGCCGATCCGTTGGGGGAGCTATTGTCTGGCTACCACGCAGCTCCCGCCTATTCCTTATTCGGCCTGAGCGGTGGTCTACCGAGCAATCTTCCAGCGGTCAACCAATCCATCGGCGAGACCATTGGTTATCACCTTCGAGAAGGAGAGCATGATCTGATGTCTTCGGATTGGCAGTATTTCATCCAATTTGCGAAGAGGCACGGGCTCTAGGGGGCCCCCGAAAAAATTGGAATAACCAAGACTTTGTTATGCGAACTGGTCTG
>VGZN01000628.1 GCA_016872635.1 Planctomycetota bacterium
TCAGTGGATTCAGCGAAGAGCTCGTCACGCTTCGGCAAAAGCTCTCTTTCGCCGACTCGATCGTCGAAGACTTCGGCAAAGCATTTTCCGGCGTAAAAGAAGGTGCCTTGGTTTCGACGAACTTCAAATTGCTTGAGACTTCACAAAACGAAGCACTTCGCGGAAAAGAGGTTGTCGGGAACTTCGAAGTGGTCGAGATTCGTCGCGTTAACGTTGAAGGGCTCAGCAACTTTCAGTTGTCCGAACTCGGTTTCGATTCCGCAAGCGAGTTGCGAGATTTCGTTCGTGCAGAATTGAAGCGACAAGGTGAATATCACCAAAATCAATTGCTCCGCGAGCAAATCGTGAAGAAGCTCACCGAAGGTGCGAACTGGGATCTCCCGCCAGCACTCGTGCGTCGTCAAGCAGATCGCGAACTGCAGCGGCGTGTTTTGGAATTGCGACGTAGTGGTTTCTCGGACGATCAAATTCGCTCCGTGGTCAATTCGATGCGTCGAAACATCGAAGAGCAAACCACAGCAGCTCTCCGTGAACACTTTGTCCTTGAGCG
The DNA here is from genome assembly GCA_016872635.1 of Planctomycetota bacterium. GTDB lineage: Bacteria > Planctomycetota > Planctomycetia > Pirellulales > Pirellulaceae > JBKCUI01. Next base: position 551 of record VGZN01000628.1, read on the forward strand.
TGTCGCCGAAGATCTCAAGATCGAACCAACCGAACCGGAATACGATGAAGAGATCAAGCTCATCGCCGAGCAAAGCGATTCATCCCCTCGCCAAGTTCGTGCAAAACTTGAACGAACTGGGCAAATGGATGCGGTGCGCAATCAAATCCTCGAGCGGACGGTGATCAATCGCATTACCGAAGCTGCGAAGGTCAAAGTCGAGGCAGCCGGTTCAATCCTCAAGGCAGATCCCGAGGAGTTTGCTGTTGAGTTCCTCGTCGCACCTGTTGCTCAAGCCCTTCCCGAAGCGAAGTACGACGAGAAGCCTGAGGACGGAGCGTCGGATAAAGCAGGTGTGAAGCCGACCTAGTAACGCGACGTCCAGTCCAACGGTATCGAGTCGTTCAAGATGCCAATCGGAGTGATCCCCCAAAAAACATCAAAGGGCGAGTCGGAAGACTCGCCCTTTTTCATTTCATCCACCCTAGGTGACGCTCCGCACGGATAAGAATAGACTAATCCATCTATGTTGCTGCAACGTGGCCTCAATCCATTTCTGTTGGCCAACTGACTCGCTACTTGTCTACGAAACGCTTTCCTATTGAGTTCGCGAATCACCTATGGATGATCCATTGAAACCTCCCTCGACGATATTGCCTGAAGCGTTCGGAGAGGATGAAAAGAATCGGCCAACGCCAGCGGATGATCCTGGTACCGCCCTAGGTAGTGAGGATCTAATCGACATGATGCAACGCACCGTGCAGCAGTTGCATCGCGACGGAACTTCCCGGGGTGACTTGAAGATATTGAGTCGTACTCTTCGAGAATTACGGTACGCCTTCAAAGTGTTCCAGCCACATCGCCGTCGCCGCAAGGTGACAGTATTTGGCTCGGCTCGGACAAAACCGGAGCATCCCGCCTACCGACAAGCGGAAGCCTATGCCAGGAAAATGGCTCAGCATGGTTGGATGGTGATCACCGGAGCTGGCGGTGGCATTATGGAAGCAGGCCACCGAGGTGCGGGCCGAGAAATGTCGATGGGGCTTAATATCATGCTTCCGTTCGAGCAATCGGCGAATCCGTTCATCGATGGGGACCCAAAACTGGTAACGCTCAAGTACTTTTTCACTCGGAAACTTATGTTTGTCAAAGAGTGCAGCGCGGTGGTTTGCTGCCCAGGCGGGTTTGGAACCCTCGATGAAACCTTAGAAGTCCTCACGCTATTGCAGACTGGAAAACAATCGCTGTTTCCACTCGTTTTGCTCGATGAGCCCGGCGGTAATTACTGGCGAGCCGTGGAGGAATTTTTCAAGGTGGAGCTGCTAGCCAATGGCTGGATTAGTTCCGAAGACATTCATCTCTACAAAGTTACCGATAACGTCGATGAAGCCGTTCGCGAGGTGCTGTCATTTTATCGCGTTTACCACAGCATGAGATACGTCAATGATCTGCTTGTGATTCGAATCAGCTCTGAATTGACGCCTGCTAAGGTTCAAGTGTTGAGCGAGGAGTTTGCCGATATCATCGTCTCGGGATCAGTAGAGCAGCGATCGGCGTTGCCGGAAGAGTCGTGCGAACCAGAACTGGCGGATATGCCACGGCTGGTATTCCACTTCAATCGTAAACACCTCGGACGATTGAGGCAGATGATCGATGCTATCAACGCAACGGATGGATTGATGGGTTAGGACGCGATGGACGCCGTTTTCTTGAAGTTTTTTGGGAAACCATTTCCGCATTTCGGGGGATAGGCAGTGAACATGAATGCTTAGCCGCAAATTGTAGTTTTTTCGCCCATGGGCGTGACCCGATTCGATTCTGGTACCAACCTATTCAGGCTTGATAGCCCTGAACACAGTTCTGCTTGAGAATCCGCGAGAGGATTTCCATGACAGGGAACCACCTTCCATTGGAATGGGGTATTCTAGAGGGTGGCTGCGGCGTAGGTTATTTTGTGCCGCGCGTTGTTTTTCGATTGCGGAACGTTGCGTTTTTAGTGGGAGGGACCGTGGCATCATCAACATTAGGATTCCTCGGTGGCGGTCAGATGGCCAAGGCAATAGCCAAGGGTGTAATACAAGCTGGTCTTATTGAATCATCGTCTTTGGTTATTACTGAGCCGAATGCGTCGCAAGCAGAGAAATTGAAAGAGCACTTTCCCGGTGCCGTCGTGTTATCCTCGTCGTCGGAGCTATTTGATCGATGCCACCGTATCATCTTGGCAGTCAAACCGCAGGTTCTCGAGAATATCCGTTCTTCGGTTGCACCCCATATCCAACCGCATCACCTCATCGTTTCGATCGCTGCAGGGATTCCGCTGCAGAAGCTGTCGCATTGGTTTCGTACGGAGCGCATCGCGAGGGTCATGCCCAATACGCCGTGCCAAGCCCTCCAAGGGGCGTCTGGTATTGCTTTCGGGCATGGGATGACCGATGAGGACAAGGATTGGTGCGATCTAGTATTCCGGGCGGTTGGAAGGGTGGTCCATGTTACCGATGACCAATTGCACGCCGTGACGGGTGTATCTGGGTCCGGTCCAGCGTATGTGCTGTTGATGATCGAAGCTTTGAGCGATGGTGGGGTTGCGGCTGGG
>VGZN01000629.1 GCA_016872635.1 Planctomycetota bacterium
GACGTCATCAGCTTTGATACGACCGAATCCGAAGACTTTCTCGAAGGAGAGATCGTCGTAAGCGTAGATACAGCAAAACGGGTCGCAGGTGAGCACGGCTGGAAGCCCGACCACGAGTTGCTGCTCTACGTCGTCCACGGAATGCTGCATATCATTGGATTGCGGGACAAATCCCCAAAAGACATTCGGGAGATGCGTGAAGCAGAGCGATTTTACATGGAGAAATTGGTCGGAGATTCTCACGTGGGTGGATAAGCACGGTCGGTGCGTTACTGCGGCGACGGCGGAGCGTCGTTCCACTTTGTGCTGGCATTTCATTGCTAGTTGACGTAGCTGAGATCCACAGCGAAAATCGTGCAAGTTCCGAAGCTGGATCGAATCCTTCGAGTGCCCTTGTCAGACTTCATTACTCGAACGTCCGATTCCATCTGGGCAACAGCCCCAAAACCAGGAATTGCATGAAATCGCTTCGCGACCCAACAATCGTCGTAGGATTATTTCGCGATCTTGAGGTCCGTGTTATTGTCATCATTGTTTCCTGTACTCTGGCATTCCCTCCTGACCTGGAATCCTCATCTTGAGCGACACGAATAGTTGGCTGATTGAAAATGGTCGGTTGATCGACCCTGAGGCACGGATGGATCGCGTGGGACGCCTGCTGGTGACTGGTGGCAAGATTGCTGCCCTCGATCCGTCCGATGGGGACCTACCTTCGGGAATCGAGCGGATCGACGCGCGAGGCTGCATTGTCGGGCCAGGATTATTTGACTTGGCCACGGAATTCGGTGAGCCTGGGCGCGAGGAAGACGAGACGATCGCGACTGGGACTGCGGCAGCCTTGGCGGGTGGATACACTTCCGTTGCGTTGTCCCCTAATACCGACCCACCGATCGATACGGCGGCTAGCGTCGAGTTTATTTACTCGAAGGGACTCCGGGCGGATCGATGCCGATTGCTGCCGATCGGTTGCGTCAGTAAAGAACGCAAAGGGGAGAGCCTAGCGGAAATCGGTTCGCTTGTCGAAGCGGGTGCTGTCGCCCTGAGCGATACGCCGTCAGCCCTGGAAAACACTGGGTTGATGCGTCGAGCCCTGGAATATTGCAGCATGTTTGATCGCTTCGTTTTCGATCATCCGGAGATCGGCTCGCTTTCGCGCGGCGGAGTGATGCACGAGGGACTCGAGCAGTTGAAGCTCGGGTTGTCACCAATTCCTGCTGAAGCTGAGGATTTAGCCACATCGCGGGACTTGCGTTTGGTGGAAGCGACCGGAGGCAAACTCCACTTGACCAGCATCAGCACGTCAGGCAGTGTCGAATTGTGCCGGCGAGCAAAGCATCGTTCCCTTCCGTTTTCGGTCGGCATCCACGCGGCTAATCTCCACATGACGGATGATTCGATGCGATCCTTCGAGACCAATCGCAAAGTCAAACCGCCACTGCGATCTCCGGATCACGTCGAGGCTTGTTTGGAGGGGCTTCGAGACGGAACGATCGATATCATCAGTTCCGGCCACCGACCATGCTCATTAGAAAAGAAGATGTTGGAAATCGACGCTGCACCGTTTGGGATGATCGCGTTGGAGACGGCTTTGGCCCAGGTCATCACGTACCTCATCCGGCCTGGTGTCATCGATTGGGTGACCGCCTTGCAGAAGATGAGTTTAAACCCTGCGAAGCTTCTCAAGCAACCCGGCGGCACGCTGGCGATCGGTGCTCCTGCGGATCTAGTAGTGATCGATGCGGAACGGAAGTGGACGGTGGAAGCGGCGCTGTTCCAGAGCAAGTCGTACAACACACCCCTCGAAGGAGCAGAGCTCTACGGTTTGGTCCGGTGCAGTTTCGTCGAGGGTCGCAAGCTCTACACAGCAGCGTTCTAACTAGGCCTTCTGTCTCAAACCATCGTATTTGATGCGCAGCTTTCTCCGAGAGACCGCACGAGATCGCACCCGGCCGTGAAAATATTGCCCTGAGAGAATCGGGCCTCATGAAGCGGTCGATACAATTGGGTTGTACAAGCAGTAGGTTGTATAGGCAGTAGGTTGTATTGGATGGCCGGCTATACGCAATGATCACAGCTACAGGACTGAAAGCAATCGAGTGACGTGACTATCCACGTTTCGTCGCATACAGCTCCGCGTAGGAGACAGCCCAGTCGTCGATTGCCTTCAAGAACTTCTCGATTTCAACTTGGCTGATTTGTTGATACAAACTTCGAGTCATCAGCTCTTTATCCGCGATTGTCCCTTTGGCTTGTATATCGAGGACGTTGAACTCATTGACTGGGCGAACAACGATTTCGAACCGGCTGTATTTGTTGGTTCGAGATCCTTTTTCAATGACCAAGTCATCGCGTACGCAGGCGCTACCCCAGCCGGAATCCGTAAAGACCGACTGGTATCGAAAGCCAGGGAACATGTCGATCAGCTTCTTGACCACGACCTCGATTCGATCGGAGAGTTCCAGCCGATATTTGCTGTGGGCCTTTTTGAGTTCTTCAACTTCCAGACGTTTGCGCTCTGCTTCGGAATGGAGGGACTCCGCGCGGTTTGCACCTCGGGTGACCGCATTCTTCAATCGATCTTCAAATTCTGACATAGGAGGGATTTCAACGAGGGATCAGGCGGTGGTATTGGCGTCTGAGTCCTGCCCTGGGTTACCTGGAGCATCGGATGGCGAACTTGATTCCGACGCTGGAGGGTTCTCAGCAGGAGACGCTGGTTTGGGCATCTCTTGAGAATCTGCTGCGGGTTTGGGTTGCTTCATGAACTGCATCAAGTCCGAGAAGGATCGGAGAGGTTCTTTACCTTGCTGCATCGCCTCGGTGATAGGTTTTTCCGGTTGAGGCCGTTCGATCTTGACGGGACGACGTGGCGCTGAGTCCGTTTCGGTAGCTTCATTCCGATCTCGGCGATCTCGCCCGCGGTCGTCACGGCCTCGACCACCTTGGTTGCGGCCACCCGCACGACCAGCGTCTCCGCCACGACCTTGACCGCCGCGACTCTGTCCACCGCGATCTTGACCACCCCCTTGGTTGCCGCCGCCAGGTCCACTTCGTCCTGCTCCAACTGGACGACGTTCACCAACTGCTGCATTCCCCGCGCGTTCGCCTGCGGCACCTGCGGG
>VGZN01000630.1 GCA_016872635.1 Planctomycetota bacterium
GTTGTCGCGTTGGGGCGGAGCCCCAACGAAGTGGTTTAGGGGGGCGGTAAGCGGTAGCTGCCAGTCGTGGCTCCACTGGCTCAAGGCCAGTGGAGGCCGAACATTGCGATGAAGTAGGGAATCGAAGAAAGGCTCTCGAGGACGATAACAGCTGGTAACAGCCGAAGACAGCCGTCGAGTACGAGTACCGCGGCGCTGCGGACGAGAACGAGTACGATAAAACCCTTTTAGCTGCGCTCGCACTCGCTGCTCTTCAAGTGGCTAGCGGCTCGTGTGATCATGTATCGCAGTTGGCAGCAGCACTATTCACACTTCGAAGTGTTTTCCTCGTAGTCCTTCGTTTTCCTCGCAGTCCATCAAGAAACGTTCAGCATCTTTGCCAGAGCACGCAACGCTAATTCCCAAGGTGGTCGGGTTTGCAGGTACGTCTCCCACCAATCCATCATGGTGGGGATCAATTGCGTATGGGGTTCCATCCCTTTCGGCACCGCAATCTGCCAGTTTTCGATAGCGAGTTCCACAGTGGCTTCGTCGCATCGACTGAGTTCGAGAACCTCAGCGGCGGCGAGCGTTGGTGGTAGCATCGCGATGGGGCCGATTTTGCCTGCGAGACCGGGGCCGAGCAGGTCACTGAATCTGGGTAGATCCAATTGCAACTGGGAGATAAGCCACGCCAATCGGACAACTTCGGGAAGTTCGGCCATCGGGTTGGTCAGTACCGCTTCGATCCTAACCAAATTCTGTTCAATGTGGGAGACACCGTCACCCCCGAGGATCGGTTGCAAAGCGATGGCGCGGCACTCTTCGACCAGCAATGCTTTCTCCGTCAATCGTCCGATGTGAGCCATTAATCCGGATCCGAAGCCGAGCCAATGGTCTAGCAGCGGACGCAATCGAAGCGGCGTTTGTTCAAGGTACTTCGGGAACAGAAGTTTGAACGCAGCTTCGATGTCGGTGATCAGCCCAGAAAGCTGATTGACATTGGTCGCGGGAACTTGGCCGCCGATACGCTTGCGTAGAACTGCGGCGGCGAGTTCATGATTGGAATCGATCGAGGATCCAGAGGCGATCAGTTCGTTCCAAAAGCGGTCGGTGTGCGTCGCCGCGATTCCGTCGATCCAACGTCCAAGTCGATCCGCATATTCGCCCATGCCATCCGTAACGGAGTGGTCCACGACCCGGTTGGGGAATCGGTAGCAAGCTTCGGCGGTGTGCAAAGCGCTTGGAGACGCGTTAAAAAGCCAATGTATCTGCATGAGTGCCAGTTCCAAGTTGCTGTTTCGACGGGCTGTTTTAAAGTGATTTTTCAAGGTGCTGTTTCAAGCGGCATTACTTGGGATCGCGGCTTGCCATTTGTTCGGTGATCCAACCTTCCAATTCTTTCCAGTCAACAGGTGGCAATTTGCTCAAATCGGGACGGAGGGACACGGCGTCATGGATATAGACGTGGTGGATTTCTTTTTGGTCGCGGTCGGTGTTCCAGTGAAGCAAGATGCGAACGCACGACATTAGCGACCCCGGTACTTCGACTTCGTAGCCGCAAAGCAAAGGAACATCGAGCCAACCGAGTTGCCTAGCGGCGAGGGCGGGGAATTCCGCGTTGAGGTCTCGGGTTACCGTGAAGATTGCGCTAGCGATATCCTTGAGATCGATCCCGTTTCGTCGGATGATCAACGCCAACAACTGTCGAGTCGCTTTAAGAATCGCATCCCGCGAATTAGCTTCGACGGTCGTCGCACCACGAACACCTCGGCATGAAATGCCTGCGGCCATATCCTAGAGTCCTTTTCAAATCCAAAGCTTTGTCGAAAATCGGGTGGCAGGGGGTTCTGAACCTAGAACTCCTTGCCCAGTATTGCCCCTGACAAACAAGGGCCACTAAACGGTTCGGTTTCCGAGTATACTTCAATCCATGCAAATCGACGACGCCAATCCCTCCACCACACATCCGATCGAGTCGGGGCTGCCCCCCGAACTAGATCCTCGCGAGTTTGTCTTTTTGATTGTGGACAATGATCCTGCCCATGCGAGGGCGATGACAGAGAGTTTGGAGCGTGTCGGTTACCGTTGCCATGTCGCCACCAGTGGCCCCGATGGCAAAAAAATGCTGGAGCAAAACACCTATGACGTTGTGATCACCGATTTGGTCATGAACGATGTGGATGGGATGCAGATCCTGGCGCTCTCCAAGCAGTTGCTTCCTGAAGCCCAAGTCGTGATGGTGACCGGACATGCGACGGTAAGCAAGGCGGTTGAGGCTATGCAACTCGGTGCGTTTAATTTCCTCGAGAAACCGATTACCCCGAATCGATTGCGGGCGATCGCAGCGAAAGCCGTAGAAGCAGTTCAGCTCAAGCAAACCAATATCGAGCTACGCCGCCGATTGGATGAAAAATTTGGTTTTGAAGGAATTGTCTTTGCCAGCCTGCAAATGCAGCACCTCATTGATCGACTCAAGAGGATTGCGCCGACCGATGCGACCGTGCTGATCACCGGCGAAAGTGGTACCGGGAAGGAGATGATCGCACGGGCGATTCATCAAAATAGCCCGCGAAAGGCCAAAAGGATGGTCGCCCTCAATGTTCGCGCCGTCTCGGAGAACTTGGTGGAGAGCGAATTGTTCGGGCACGTTCGAGGCGCGTACACCGATGCGGTCACTGATCGGGAGGGGGCTTTTCAATATGCCGATGGCGGTACGCTGTTCCTCGACGAAGTCGGCGATATGCCTATGAGCACCCAGATCAAACTGCTGCGGGTTCTCGAAGAGCATCAAATCACCCGGGTCGGTGACAACAAGCCCATCAAAGTCAACGTCCGACTGGTCTCGGCCACCAACAGGCCCCTGGAGAAGATGATCGAGGATGGTCATTTCCGGAATGACCTGTATTATCGCATTAAAGTGGTAACGGTTCATTTGCCACCGCTTCGGGAACGTCGTGATGACATCATTCCCCTCATGGATCACTTCCGTAAACAGTTTATCCGCAGGCACAATCGAGGACCCTGCAACTTTTCACCGGCCGTTACACGCAAGTTCTACGCTTACGATTGGCCCGGGAACATCAGGCAACTGCGCAATTTCGTGGAGTCGATGGTAGTTCTCGATACCGATGGCA
>VGZN01000631.1 GCA_016872635.1 Planctomycetota bacterium
TACGATTCGAACTTACCTAGTTCGAATCCTACCCCCTCTGCTGCAAAAATCCCTGTTTTCCCTGGAAAAACGAGGGTTCTGAGGCGACTCTGACGACTCACAAGACGACTCACCAGGTACCAAGGCAGCGCACTAGACGACGCAGCACCTGCAAGCATGCACGTGCATGGACGTGCAGGAAAGCGAAAGCAATTGGCCAGAAATGCGAAAAACCCTGGTAAAACCAGGGTTTTGCAGCATAGGCTTCAGAAAACTAACGGAGAGGACAGGATTCGAACCTGCGGTAAGGAGTTAACCCTACGCCGAATTAGCAATCCGGTGCTTTAGACCACTCAGCCACCTCTCCAATTCGCCCAGCAATCTCGCCAGCCGACCAACGTAGTTTGTCAGATTCTCCGCGTTTTGCAAGATGCGTTGCAAGACGCATTTCAAGCTATCGCTAGACCGCTCTGCTTTCGGACTCTGCAAACGAATGCTTGCGAAAAACCACCCTCGTTCCTCAGTTTCCGGACATTTTTTCAATACGTTGACCGAATGACTCCACCAGTCCCCCCAACCTTTATCCCTCGCATCACTTGCTCCTGAGAAGCTTTAGTCCCACACCGTTCTCCCCTTTTTCTCCGCGTGCCCGCCTGTCCGCCTGTACGCGTGCCCGCCACTTTGGTGCGATCAGTGGATCCCAACTGGATCCTGCCTAGGTCTGAATTAGCAATTGCAATCGCGGAACTGAGGTAGCGACGCCTCGACTACCCTCAAGATCGAGATTTGCTCTGGAAGTCGCTCTCGATTTTCTGCTAAAGTTCGAAACAGTGGCATGATTTTCAACGGTTCCTTAACCCCACGGCGTATGACCTTGGATCAACCGTCCTCGAACGCTCGAAACTTTTTCATCGCTGCGGCGGTACTAGCAACCGTTTCCGGTTGCACGGATGGGCCATTTTTTCAGATGAAAAAAATGAACCCTTACATCCAGTCGCAATGGAAAAAAGACCGAGAAAAAACGGTGGTCTACTCCCAACGACTGGAAGAAATGCGTTTGCTGAAACGCCAGCTACCCAGCATGAACGAGGAAGAACAGGCCCGTTGGGTAGCGACCCTCAACGACGTCCTTAAAAAGGAAACCAGCCCATCACTTCGACGTGAAGCCGTTTTGACATTGTCTGTTGTCAGCAAGCGTGCAGACGCCCTTCGCGCGATCGCGCCGATGGCTCAGGATGACAATGAGTCGGTTCGATTGGCAGTGGTGCATGCATTGGAGAAGAGCAACACGTCCGATGCAACCACCACTCTCCTTTCGATGGCTCAATCCGACCGAAGTAATAACGTGCGATTAACAGCCACTCAATCGTTAGGCCAACACAAAACCGATGAAGTTCGGCGTTTTCTGGCGAGCAAACTTGAGGATCGTAGCACCGCGATGCAGTACTCTGCGTCCTTGGCCCTCAAGGTACAAACCGGAAAAAATTACGGCGGTGACATAGAAGCTTGGAAACAATACCTACAGGGGGATGAAGTCCCTGAACCACCTGTGTCGATTGCCGAACGGATACAGTCGACATTCCGCTAAAATGCGTGTATACTGGCGGACCGTAGCGACCGGGCAATTTCCTACAACTGCTCGGTAATTCTCGATCGAAACGGAGACGATCTCTTCTGAACGCGCACGGTGGCGCTCACTCTTAATTATTGAAGGCCACACGCATGAGATTTTCCCTTCCTAGGTCGCTCGGAGCGATCCTAGCGTCCGCCGTTTTCTCAATAACTACTGCAGTTCCAACCTGCACAGCAAAACCTACTGAACCTGCACCAAACGTCAAATCCGCACCGGCTTCGGAATCCGCCTCAGCAACTGAATCGGCACCAGCAACTGAAGAGCAAAAAGAAAGCCCAGAGATCGCTGAAATCCGCAAGGGTGCAGCCGAGTTTGAACAAGCGTTCAACAGCGGTAACGCCGCCGCTGTCGCTTCCCTTTGGACACCCGAAGGAGAGTTTGTCAACGATGAAGGAGAACGCTTCATCGGTCGCGACGCGATCGCACAAGCGTACCAGAAAATCCTCGCCGAGCGGCAAGGCCGCAAAATCAAAGTCCAGATCGATTCCATTCGTTTGCTCAGCGATAGCGCTGCCATCGAAGATGGACACGCCATGCTGGATCCCACACCGCTCGGAGGGGCCAGCATCGGTCGCTATACGGTGGTCCATGTCAAAGCAAATGGAAAGTGGCAGATGTCTTCCGTCCGCGACTCCCAGGTGGATGCAACCTCCGTCGCGGGAAGGCTTGCAGAGTTGGAATGGATGATCGGCAGCTGGGTCGCTGAAGAGCACGGTTCCAAAGTAGAGTCGGTTTGTAGTTGGATCGCAAACAAGAGTTTTATCCAGAGAACTTACACCGTGACACAACCCGACAACAGCATAAACTCGGGCCTACAGATCATCGGCTACAACCCGCAAGGAGACCATCTCCAATCCTGGAACTTTAGTTCGGATGGGGGATATGCTGTAGGCGTTTGGACACGCAATGGGAATCAATGGATTTCGGAGTTTCGCGGTGTACTGCCTTCCGGCCAAAACACCCAGGCTCTCAACGCGATCACACTTCTCGATGACAATGCATACTCATGGCAATCCATGCAGCGGTTCGTGGATGGCATCTGGGTAGCTGATACCGATGAAGTTGTCGTCAAGCGCAAAGCCAAGTAAGCGGCTCGGCCCACGACCGAGTTCACTAATGGCCTTGCAAGCCATCACAGGACCTTAAACATCAAACCGATTCAATCGATAGGAACGAATTATGAAATGTCGTAAGTTAGTACCGATCACCTTGTTGGTGCTCGGATTGTTCGCTGATGGGTACTGCCATGCACGCGGTAGCGGTGGGATGGGAGGACGTGGCGGTGGCGGCATGGGCGCCGCGCGAGGCGGCGGGGGCAGTTTCAGCGGAGGTGGACGCCCCGGCGGGGGATTCAATACCGGTGGGTTCGGGGGTAGTGGATTCAACGGCGGTGGGTTTAGCAGTGGTGGGTTTAGCGGCGGCGCACGACCTAACAGTGGTTTCAATAGCGGGGGTTTCAGCGGTGGAGCTCGCCCCAACAGCGGTA
>VGZN01000632.1 GCA_016872635.1 Planctomycetota bacterium
AGATCACCAATCACTTTTCACAGATACCTGACTTGGCAAGATAACAATCGGATGCACCAAAGTCGGCGACCGGTGCGTTTTGGCAATGGAGAGATCATCGCGCCGACTTGGTGATCCGTGTCGTTCTGCAATTCTAAGCGCCTACTGCAGCGAGCACTTGTGCCTGAACTGGAGTCGCTCTACCACCAAACTCCAGAAAGGACCGAACCTGATGTCTTCCGATTTCTCCCAATTCAACACCGCCTTAATTTGGGCTTACAATGTGTTGCTTTATTGCATTCCATTGTTCGTGATTCTCGGTGTAGCCCAAATTGCGGTTGCAATAGCACATTGGCGTTCCGAGAAACGAAGCAAGCGGCTCAAACGTGCAGGCGTACTCTTCACCGCCGCAGCGCTGATGCCTTTGGTTCTTTTCGGACTCTGGCGAGGCGTTATAGGCCCTTCATTGGGCGCGGAATTAACGGCGAAATACGATCTATCACGAGAAAAGCAACTGGCGGAAACGTCGATCCTCCGGGTTGGGAGTAACGTATCTGAAATCGATAAGTTACTGGCTGAGGTGGGGGTTCCTCTGGACCCACCGAAAATAGTTGTACTAAATTTTTTTGCCACTTGGTGCGGCCCATGCTTGGCTGAAATGCCGCATCTTCAACAGATTGCCGACAAATATGTAGATCACAAAGACATTCTATTTCTTGTGGTTGGCCGAGAAGAATCGCAGGAGACGCTCGATGCTTTTGTCTCCAAGAACGGTTACCGCTTGCCGTTTATCGCAGACCCTAAGAGACGCTTGTACTCCGAATTTGCAAAAGAATCCATACCGAGAACATATCTAATTGACCGCGAACGCGAGATCCGTTTCGAGATTGTAGGCTATGACCAACAGAAACTCGAAGAACTCGATATGCTGATTAGTGAACTTGCTGATGAATGGATTAAATGACTTGCAGAACTATGCGATGAACCGAAGTCGCGGACAGCGTCGGTTTTGTACACAAACTTTTTCGCCGCGACTCGGTTATCGCGGATGTTCGTCGTACCCTAATCCACCCGCATTGTCCTGATCCCAGGCTCTTGTGGGAAAAACCTTCCAGCGTCTTGCTTTGCCATGAATCGCACAACCGCCTGATCTCTGAATCGTTCGTGCATCCGATTCAATGCCAACGCCCACATCATCAATCCGCGTTTGCGGTTTCCGCCAGCCATGCCGATGTATCGCTTGGCGATTGGCGTGTTCTGCTCTCGCCACACTGTACCGTCTGGCATCAACGCCATGCCAAGGTAATGCACCCGCACACCGCTATCGTGTTGCCAAGTAGAGCATCCGACGAATCGCCAACCAGGACCAGGACGACGAACAATCGAATGCACCGAAGCCTCATTCGTCTCGCTCATTCTCGTTACCTCTTTCCTTTCGGCTCGGTGAATCCGAGCGTTCGTCGGACTTAATGCGACGGCACATCCACCAATGACTGTGGCCAATTCATTCCGCATTGCCACCCGACTGGATTTCGCGTTGTCACTCGACATGGCAACGACTTTGTGATTCTTGCAATCTCGTATGCGTCGTTTGAATCTTCTCGCTCTTGCAACTCACCATTGAGGTAAATCGCCGTTTCTCGATCTTCGCCACACACGACCGTTATCAACTGTGCGTAGCCACGTAGCAACGCATCTACTGCATCTGCTTGATGCTGTGCTTGTGCCATATCATTCTCCATTTCAAAAAACTCAACCATTGCCCGAAAAGCCGACGAACAATCGGATGAACCCAAGTGCTCGTTAGTGTCTTCTGTCATTGTTACTCTCCTCCTCGCACTGGGTTATCCTGTGCGTTATGTGTGGCTGCCACTTTCGTTTCTTTTTTTAATTTGGGAGATGGGTAATGACAAAGTTCGTTTTTTCAATGCTGCTGAGTTGTGCAACTGTGACGATGTTGCTGTCCAATGCACACGCTCAATTAGTTGTGCAAACTCAAGGGTCTATGGAGCCAAGCACCGCAACTGAATTGAATCTTGTCCCAACGCCTAAGGGCGAACTTGAAATCTTCGCGATTCCAGGCGATGGTTCGATATTTTCAATCGAGACGGTTGGTCCCAACACGTTTCTTGGCCGAATGGACTTCGTAGGCGACGATGGAAACGCTGCATGGATCGACTACATGTTCTTCGGCGACTCCGGCGAATCTTTAGCCGTTGGAGCGAGTAGCAATGTCAATTTAGGTGATACTTTCACCGACAATTTTTTGCTTGGTGGGCCAGGCTGGATTCCGCAGGATGCAATTTACGTTGTGGATAGTGCTGGGACAGTTCACAAGCCTAAAGATCACAACGGGTTTATCGACGTGATTGAGGGGATCAGACACAACGGCAATACGATTACGACCTGTATCATTAAAGGACATGGATCGAGCGACCTGATCTCGCTTGGGCCAGATGCGATTCTTACGTGCAACGGCGGCACGATTTCAGTGGTTCCAATTGATCCGAACGATCAACCTACCGATGTAACTGACACACTCAACGACGTTTGCGATGGTAACACTGTGATTCGCTTTCGAGGATGTTTTACAAAACCGTTGGCTGATGACGTTGAAGATGCTTTAGGTGGTGAACCCGACGTCAAGGGCGCTATTCGTTTCGTCATCGGAATTCCATGGACACGATGGGGCGCCGGTGTTTACCGGTAATTCAGTCGATTCTGTCCACAAAAACTCAAGCCCTCTCGATGAGGGGGCTTGCTTTTCAGTCATCAGATGTTTGGAGTTCATGCCTTGATCCTTGCATTACTCAATTCGACGCCATGGGTCGCGCTATTACCTTTAGCTGCTCTTCTTGCAATGTTCGTTTCGGTTCTTGTTGCGGCCATCCTTCACCGGATTACCGGCAGAACATTGGCTTGGTCAATAATCGTATTGGTTGCATTTACAATCTTTGCTGTCCCCACTTCACTTACGCAATATCGGAAAAATCAACAGATGAATGATGCCGCTGAGAGAATGAGAATTCAGCATCAAGTTGAACAAAGCGATCAATGATGAGTCCACGCATAACAAAGCGGTGAACCGAAGTGCTCAAGCACGCAGCAATTGATGG
>VGZN01000633.1 GCA_016872635.1 Planctomycetota bacterium
CTCGCGTCGATATCACCGCCACCAACAATGCATTGGCCTTCGGTGCGAAGATGTCCGAAGAGATGAACTTTGCCATTCCCGATGCAGCAGACGATCTGATATTGAACGACATCGTCTGGCGAAGTGTGCGAGGTGCGGATAGCCCGATGCCGCCCCCGGTTCGCGCTGCGTTTGTCTTTACCAAGGCCGATGACGATGACGATGACGATGACGATGAAGATGAAGATGAAGATGAAGATGAAGATGAAGATGAAGATGAAGACCAGAGCAAGTAGATCTTGGGTGCTCAATTCGGATTTGGTAGCGTGGTTGTGCTCTCGTTTTTCAGTTGCTAAGCGAAGCGAGACTTTGCATAGTGTTAATGGTCGGGATCGCTTGGTCGGTCCCTTCGCACTATTGCGTTGGTAGAGGGACCAAATGGGAATCGTTGAAGTTGTACGTGGTATCACGCTTGTCGGTTTATTGGCGAGCAATCTTGGGTGGATCCCGATGGGATTTGGGCAGCAATGGGAGTTGATGACGACCGGAAGCCAATCCAGTCTGCGGGCCATCTGCGCTTTAGATTCCACGAGGGCTTGGGTATCTGGGAGCCAAGGAACACTGCTTCGCACGGTGGATTCCGGAAGGTCCTGGTCTCGGCTTGAAATTCCGGAATTAGCGGAAGCCTCTCAAGGGAAATTAGAGTTACGGTCTCTGCACGCTTGGAGCGATCAGGAGGCGATCGTAGCCACCGCGGGTCAACCGTGTGCAATCTACAAGACGACGGATGGCGGACACAGTTGGGATCGTGTTTATTCCAATTCCAATCCAGCCGCCTTCGTCGATTCGATGAGATTCTTTGACTCGCAAAATGGTTTTGTCATCGGTGACCCGATCGACGGTCGCTGGATGCTTCTGCACACCGGCGATGGCGGCAATTCTTGGCAAGAACTCTCAAGCGCTGCATTGATTGCGAAAGAGGGAGAAGCAGCATTTGCGGCGAGTAACAGTTGTTTGCTCGTGGACTCCAAGGGTTCGTTTTGGTTCGGGACCGGTGGGAGCGGCCCTTTCGGGTTGGTGCATAGGGGGACAGTGTCGTTCGACGAGAACCAAATTGAAAAGGGGACTCATCTTACGATCGTGACCACGGAGGTACCGATGATGGAATCCAATGCGAGTTCTGGGCTTTTTTCATTAGCGACCGAGCCTTCAGCAAGGATGTTGGTTGCTGTCGGAGGGGATTACCAAAAGACGGGAGTTGCAACCGGACATATTGCCATCAATGTAAAACCATTGGCAAAAGAACAGAATTGGCGTGCCGTGACGGGCCAGACTCCTCGAGGGTTTCGATCTGCGGTGGTATACGCTTCGAAATACAATCGGCCATGGATATGCACAGGTCCCAATGGTTCGGATTGGAGCGCTGATGGACTCGCATGGGAACCATTGTCGGATGTCGGATTTCACGCGTTGAGCGTCGCAAATGATGGAACCGTTTGGGCGAGCGGGAGCGAAGGTCGGGTAGCGAGACTGAAGTAAGTGGGGACGATACTCGGACATTCGCACGCGTGATGAAGAGATCTGTTTGTTTGCTCGATCCATTCGTTAGGTCGGTATATGGAGATAGCCCGTCGAGTAAGTCACGGCTCGACCAGAGATGCCGACTCGATCTCCGCGGTTTTCGCAAAGCAACTCTCCGCCCCGGCTTGATATCTGCAAGGCACGCATTTGCTGCTTGCCCAACTGCTGCGACCAATATGGAATCAGCATCGAATGGGCGGATCCCGTTACAGGGTCTTCGGGAACACCGACACGCGGAGCAAAGAAACGAGAAACAAAATCGACTTGGCTGCCAAATCGGCCGTGGATGTCCCTTGCCGTTACGATGATGCCGCGAGATTGGCATTGCTTTAGTGCGGCCTGGTCGATTGTTATTTCGGAGATTTGTTCTGCGGACTCGAACACAGCGAGATAATCCATAGCGAGCGCTGTAAAGAGCGGTTTCATTCCAAGTCCTCGGATCAACGTGTCGGGAGGCTCGCAAGGCACACCATGAATTGAAGGGAAATCCAAGGTAAGAAAATCATCAGAGCGTGTTACGGTGAGTACTCCTGAACGTGTATGAAACGAAATGCAACTTCCGCCGTACGCGAGGTGTTGGAAAAATACGTGCGCTGGTGCGATCGTTGCATGACCGCACAAGTCAACCTCAACGACTGGGGTGAACCAGCGTAGATCGACGTGATCACCCCGTTGGACAACAAACGCTGTTTCGGCGAGATTGTGCTCCGCTGCGATATTCTGCATCACGCGATCAGGAAGCCAATCCGCGAGCAGGCATACACCCGCGGGGTTCCCACGAAATAGCTCATTGGTAAAGGAGTCGACGTGGTAATAGGGAATGGAGAGCACGGCAGTAACCTATGGCGACGAGAACAAAAATCACTCGCACTATGTTATAGCGTTGCGATGCATGCAGAAACGTTCGAGCCAGATCGGGAGCCGAAGATGAGAAAAATGTTTTGTAGATGTCGGCGTACGGTATGGGGCTCGATTGCAGATACAGGTTAGCCACTTACGGAACAGAGATAATCCCGCAGAGGTCCCGAGCGACTTTTCCAGAGATCCCCTAAGGGACTAATTGTCAAACTCTTCGACCAACTGTTCAATGCGTCCAAGTTCTTCGTTGATATCCCGCGAGAATTCGGAAAGATCATCACCACGAATCAGCGCCGCAGACGACTTTAGATCGCGGTCCTCTTCGGTTTGCCTGAGGCGATTCACCAAGATTTGCTCTAATTGACCCAAGTACGATTCTTCTTGCTTGCGTTGTTGCCAATTCAGGGGCATTTGACAAACTCCTAACACAGTGCACAGAAATACTGCGTCGACCGCGACGCCAAGAGAAAGGTAGATTACAAATGCGTGCCTGCATTTCATTTGCTGATATTCATGGCTTTAGACGATTTTTTCGTTCGATTTGATCGTTGCAATCCGTCCTAACGGTAGCGACTCGTGGCTATTAGTCGGCTGAAACCCGAGATACAATCAAGATCCGAGTTGATCGGGGCACAGGCACTTTCAGGTGCAGATCGCTTCGATCAAATTTG
>VGZN01000634.1 GCA_016872635.1 Planctomycetota bacterium
CGAGTTGCGCACCCCATTAACCACATTGCAGCTTTATACCGAAATGCTCCACAGCGGAATGATTCGGGACGAGGCCACGCGACAATCGTACCTTGCTATACTTCAAAACGAGGTTGAACGCATCGGCCATTTGGTCGAAAACGTTTTTGCGTTCGCAAGGCTCGAAGGTGGAAGATCCCGTCGAACCACCGAGGCCGCATCCGTTCGCTCCATGCTTGATCGCATTCAACCTCGACTCGAATCCTTGGCCAAACGATTCCTTATGCAACTGGCGATCAAAGACTCCGATGCATGGGATAGCCGTGTCGCTGTGGACCCTTCGATCCTCGAACAAATCTTAGTGAACCTCGTCGATAATGCGAGCAAGTACGCTCGCGACAGCGACGATCGCACCATCGCAATAGAAGCCGTCACTCGGGACCGAATGGTCCACATCTCCGTGATCGACCAGGGGCCAGGGTTCGCGCCCAAGTCGAAATGGAAGAATCCTTTTTCCAAATCGGTAGAACAAGCTGCCGAGTCCGTGCATGGTATCGGCTTGGGGCTCGCGATCAGTCACCGGTTCGCCAGGCAGTTGGGTGGTCAACTAACGATTGAGAATCTCGCTCCGAGAGGGGCGAAAGCAACACTTTTGTTGCCGATTGCGGACACCCCTGATTCGACCTAATTCAGTTCGTACAACTCCGGGTCTACGTTCGGAGCTTCAAACAGCCGTCGCAGCCGCTTGGAGGACTTACCCCCACCCTTTACAAACGGGTCACCTTCGGCGTCCAACGCATCACCCATGTCTTCATCGATTTTGTCGGGATCCTCTCCCGCCTCCATCCGGCGCATCGCTTCCAACATAGCGCCGTTGGGCTCCGCTCCCGTGAGGTCAAACATCTTCTTCATGAGGGCCGCCATTTGTCGAGGATCCTCAGGACCATCATCATCCGTATGAGGAGCCATCTCTTCCATCAACTGCTCCATTTTGGATTCGTCGACGTTCTCAAATGGGTCGTTCCCGTCGCTCGTTGGTTCCACTAATCCTTTGGATATGGCGAAACGGGAGATTTTCTTCTCGAGCTTTTTCTGGCCGCATTTGGGGCATTTAGGTGCCGCGGGCAATGCCATGGAACGCGCCAGGAAGCTGTAAATCGTGTGGCATGGCGAGCAATAGTATTCGTAGATTGGCATTTTCGAACTCCCTTGGTGAGAAGAAGCATTTCTGATGCGGATGCTCGATCGGGGGTGTCAGCATTGCTTCGAAATCCCCCGTCACTCCGTGGGATTATTGACCCTGCTGAAGCCTCCTGTATTATTTCACCAGCTTTCCTGCGGTTTTTCCAGGGATCATCCCATTTTCATCACGACGCATGCACCTTGTTTCGCGTACACCATGACCAATTCGAATGATCCGAAGGGTGATGGTGAAAGAAAACCGATGGAACCTCAAGAATTAATAGGTTCGCAAGCCGCAGATCCCCCGCTGCTGCCAACTCCAGAAGTCTTGGAAGAGCTGGCATCGATCAGCCAATCCTTCGAGTCAGCCGAGCCAGAAACGATTCTCGAGTGGGCCGCGGCCAGGTATGGGAATCTCTTCACCATGGCGACTGCCTTCGGCCCCGAGGGCATGGTGATTCTTGAAATGCTATCGCGCATTTCACCTGCAACACCGGTGTTCAATTTGGATACGGGATACCAATTCCCCGAGACGCTTGCATTACGCGATCGTATTGCAGAAAAGTACCGGATTGAAGTGGAGTTGATGCGGCCAGACCTAACCGTTGTCGAGTACGAAGCCCTCCACGGTGGACCACTTTATAAGACCGATCCTAACCGTTGCTGCGGGGAACGGAAGCTTTCGGTACTCAAACGTGCGGCTCGGGGCAAGTATGCGTGGGCCAGTGCTATTCGCCGCGATCAGAGTCCCGATCGCGCCGTGGCAAGCATCATCGGCTGGGACCGAAAATTCCATTTGGTCAAAGTAAGCCCCCTCGCCAATTGGACCAAAAAGCAAGTTTGGGATCGGATCATCAAGAAAAACATCCCCTACAACCCCCTTCACGATGCTGGGTACACAAGCATCGGATGCTGGCCTTGCACACGCGCTGTTCTCTCTGGGGAAGATGAGCGGGCAGGACGATGGAGCGGGACCGGAAAAACCGAATGCGGTTTGCACACCCAAGACTAAATTCGCACCTCGATTCGGTACGGATGTGCATGTATTCGGCACGGTCGTGCATGCTCGCAACGACAAGGATGGAATCCCCGCTCATGGATTCCCATCGAATTGGTTCTCGGCATTCCTCAGTTTTGTGGTAAACTCGGCCGATTCGTTGCCTCGGTGCCATTCCTCCTTTTCCGCCAATCCTTCGAAAGCCTAAAGCCATGTCAGCTTCGCATACTTCTGTCGTCATGAAAACGAACAAGGGTGACATCACGATCGAGTTGGATGCAGAAGCGGCTCCCATCACCGTGGAGAACTTTCTCTCCTACGCGAAAGAGGGACACTACAACGGCACGATTTTCCACCGCGTGATTCCCGGTTTCATGATCCAGGGTGGCGGCTTCACCTCCGACATGAAGCAAAAGGGAACCAAGAAACCGATCAAGAACGAATCGACCAACGGCTTGGGAAACCACAAGTACTCGATCGCGATGGCACGAACCAGCGTACCCGACAGCGCTACCAGCCAATTCTTTATCAACACCAAGGACAATGGCTTCCTCGACAAAAAGAGCTCCCAGGACGGCGTAGGTTACTGCGTCTTTGGACGAGTCACCTTTGGGACCGAGGTGGTCGATGAAATCGAGCAAGTCGAAACCACACGGCGTGCGGGCCATAGCGATGTTCCCAGTGAAGCGATCGAAATTGTTTCTGTTGAGATCGCAACAGCGCAGTCCTAGTCAGGCGCATCCCGCATCGTCGCGAAAAGTACTGTGAGTTCAGAGTGCAGTGGGACATCGCGGTTGGCTATGCTGTTGTCTATACGTTGCTGATCAGCGGGATCGCTGCGATTCTCGCACCGGTTTTGGGTTCTGTGGCGGCATACGGTTTGATCGTAGTTCGCCCGTATGGCTGGCGGATCGCAGCTGCTCT
>VGZN01000635.1 GCA_016872635.1 Planctomycetota bacterium
TGCTGCGTGAGCGACTTTGGCGCTAGCCGTCGGTGTTGTTCGATACCTTGGAACCCCGCGATCATGATCATGATTAACGTAACGATCACCAAACCACCGGCTAGCGCCTTGCTGCTTACAAGAGCCATGAGACCGAAGGACTTGTCGCATTACGTTGCTGCGCACTCATCGCCGGGTTGATCGCATAAACCCTGAATCATGCTGCTCGTTGTGCAGTATATCTAAAAGGTGCGATGTCAATTCCAGCAACATCCAATCGGATGATTAACGTTCCTTGAGAACCTTCACCGCCCGCATCGCACGTTCTAGAAAATCGTGCTTGGATTCACCGCTCTCTAAAAAGATCGGGGCTCCGATCGAAATGGAACTTAGAAGCGGAACAGGCATGAACTCACCCCGAGGTAGAATCCGATTCATGTTGTCCATGTAAACGGGAATGAGCTCCATGTCCGGGCGCTTCTTGGCCAGGTAGAAGAGACCGCTCTTGAACTCACCCATCTCACCATCGACGGCACGGCTGCCTTCCGGAAATACGATCAGGGAGTACGAGTCCCCGATTTCACGTAGCATCAAGTCGACTGGGCTCTGATGGACTTTGATTTGCTTTCGATCAATCAAGATCGCATTGAAGGATCGGGCAAGAAAGCGACGCACAGCACCTTGGCCCCAATAATCAAGTGCTGCTACGGGGCGAGTCCATTGGCGAAGTTGGCTTGGCAGACTCGCCCAAAGAACCACTGCATCCAGGTGGCTGGTGTGGTTTGCGAAGTAAACACGCTGGTTAATATCCGGCTCAGATCCAATCCAGCGAACTGTGAACCCACTGACCAGTTTTGCCAGCAATGCCAAGCTTTGGCCGGTCAGCTTGCACATCGGAGATTGAGCATCTAGATGGCTCGGCGATGGCCTTCGGGCTGTAAGGTTGATTAAAACGGCCAAGCGTGCGCTCCAGCAGTGGGTATACGCCCGGAGTCCTCTGAAAGGGGGGAGCTCCTAGCGGGAACCGTATCCAAACGGAACCTTTTTGTAAGTTTTTCACACCGCAGGTTATTATGCAACCGCCGTGCCATCAAATCAATCGGCACTTGCGTAATTCCTTTTCCCAGTGAATCGCATGGCAAGATAGCCGTCAGGGGTGGCCGATCCGGCTGGATATTCGCGCAGACCCGAATCAGGTTTCTTCAAGATTGAAATAATGACCTGGGGTTTGGAAGCGAAGCCCCGAAACAGACGGCAGTGCCAATCTGTCAGTTTGGGAAGGGAGTCCTTGTCCAAGCAGCTTGTCGGACGGTTTAACAAAAACACTATTGATGCGGCCAAGAGGGAATGCCTATATTCCCGAGCCATGAGAAGACCAATTCCAGAAAACGGTACTTGGGGTGGCCGATCCCACAGTTTCCAAACGCAAGCGTTCACACGACCGTGTGTTCTCGATTGGCGTTGTCTTTCCCGATCCGGAGCATTCCTAGCAGTTGCGATTTTGGTAGCAGCTCAAGTTGGTTGCGTTCGGAAGCGGATGACTTTTCGAACCAATCCATCGGGTGCGATGGTCTACGTTGACAAGCAACCCGTTGGGTTAACGCCGGTTTCGACCGGCTTTACCTATTATGGGACTCGTAACATCGAAGTCGTCAAGGACGGGTACCGGACCGAGAAATTCCTTCGCAAAATCCATGCGCCTTGGTACCAAATACCGCCGCTCGACTTTTTTTCGGATACCCTTTGGCCGTTTGAGCAACGGGATGAGCGGATCATCGATGTGCAGATGACACCGGAGCAAGAGGTCCCCAACGATGCGTTGGTAGCAACGGGAGAGCAACTGCGGTTGCAGGCGAGCCAAGGAGTCGCAGTAACTCCTCCACCGACAGCAACACAACCAGTTCCTCCTATTTTGGTTCCTACGACACCGGTTGTGGTGCCGCCGTATGCGCCACCGGTTGCAGGTGGATATCCCGCTCCAGTTAGCACTCAAAGCACTAGCGGATGGCTTCGCGATCTTTTCTTCCCATACGGAGCACCCCTCAGCCTTCCATCGACCGAAGTGACGCCCGGTGGTGGTTTTCGACCACCTAGTGAATAGTAACCCAAAAGCACCAATAACGGCAGTCGAAAAGAAATCATTCGATTGCCAAGGCGTAAAGCGGAAATGCTAGAAGTGGGCCTCTCGCGAACTCGCAATAATCATCGGTCAAGCTTGCTGCTGGCGGTTGTGCTCGTGGCAGCCATTCCAGGGATTGGTTGTCATCCTTTGTCGGCTAAGCGGATTGACATTACCAAGCAGTACATTGCTACCGAATTGCTTAAGGCCAACACATTGCCGATCGAGCGAGGTAAGCCACGCCCTGTGATCGATACGATTGGCTGGGTGGTTGGAATCCCATCCAAACTTCTGTTTTGGAACCGAAAGATCGAGAATCACAGTATTTCGGCGGAGACAGAGTATGTGCTCGCGGATTACCTCGAAGCCAATCACTTGCAGCACGTAAAGGTCCGGCTGAATCAATATCGCCCATTCGACGACTTCCGGAGACTCACCAAGAATCGGGGTGTCGCGTGGCCGTGGCGATACACGCTTGGCACGTTTAGTGTCTTGGGAGAAGCGGTCGTCCCCGGTAGGTTGTTCGGTGGAGATCATTTCAATCCCTTCACGAATACCGTTCACTTGTACAGCGATGTGCCAGCGATTGCTTTGCACGAAGCGGCCCACGCCAAGGATTTCTCAAGGCGTCGATTTCCAGGCGCGTACGCCGCGCTGTATGCGTTGCCAGTTGTCCCGTTGTACCACGAATCCATCGCTACCTCCGACGTTTTCGCTTACGGAGAGACAGACCTTCATGACCCGGAGTTCCAGAGGCAAGCTTACAACGTCCTCTACCCGGCATATGGTACTTATGTAGGTGGTGCTGCAGGAACGATTTTCCCACCGATTTTCTTTCCTGCCTACTATGGCAGTGTGGTCGTAGGTCACCTCGCAGGCAGGCTGCAATCCCGTAGAATAGGGGACGATTGGGGTAGCCAAGTTCATCAAGCGAACGAAGCTAACGGAGGTGCAGAGTTGACGTACAGTTTCCAACCGGAGCA
>VGZN01000636.1 GCA_016872635.1 Planctomycetota bacterium
AACTCCCAGATGCAATCCAACGACATCGCATCCGAGCAGTCTGGCGAAGTCAGCGATCTCCTTCATCTCTTTCAACCTAGCGGTTCGCGTTTCTGCTGGGACTAAACCGATCGTTTTCTCGACCGTTGGGATGTCGGCATAGCTTTCTCCCTCAAAACCGCCGAAAACGCATGTCAGCTCAATTCCGTATTGATCGAGTTTCTTCAGAAATGCCTCTGCCGCAGCGGGGGTTCGACCTGCTGCATGGGGAGTGTGCAATTGGATCGAGGGCACCCCTAGTTCTCTCGCCACGTCGAGATGAACACCAAGCCCTGCGTCGATGCTTGTGAATACACCAATGGACCAAGGAGAGAGAGCCATTGAGAAAGCCTTTCGTGGTGAGTTTGGAAAGGAAATACGGTTGGAAAGGAAATACGGTGGGATGTTGGAAAGGAAATACGGTGGGATGTTGGAAAGGAAATACGGTGGGATGTTGGAAAGGAAAACCGGCGAAGAGATTGATTAGAGCATCCGCGATCGGGCCATCGCGTCTTCTGCCATTCGAATAAAACGTTGGTCTCCTGTCCCCGCGTACGCCCGCTGATAGGTCACGCTCAGGAGAGTGAAATTGAAGGACTCGGACGGCTCGAGTTCGCATGCCTTTTCCGCATGTTCGACTGCCGATTCATGATTCCCAGCAGCCGTGTAAATTCTCGCAAGAGTCATATGCGACAGGGCGTGCCCAGGTTCATCAACGAGCAATGCCAACAAAAGCTGTTCCGCTTGATCGGACCGGCCTTCATCCTTGAGTTTTTCGGCTTGGTTATACCGTTCGGAAATCGAAGTCATGATTGGATTTTGAAGCGTCGTTTGCAAAATGGACAAGATACCTTATTTCGAGAAGGACGTCCCTTGAAGACTGGTCACTCCTACGGAATTTCGGCCGAATTATAACGTTTCGGCGAGTCCTCAGAAAGCATTAGCTGGGGGACTTCTATGCCGTGGATTCGGAATCGGCGATGGGGAGTGTCCGATTGCAACGCGTGGTGCGATTGGGCGGTTTGGATTCCAGGATTGGCGTAGCGAACGAAGGTGATCGTGTTAAGCTTTTCCGAACGTTTGCAGAACGTTTGAACACGACGAAAAGCGCAAAGGAATGGACCTAAGTGGAAATTTGGCCAGCGATCGACTTGCTAGGTGGAAAATGCGTGCGGCTCCAGCAAGGGGACTATGCTCGAGATACGATCTTCAGTGACCGCCCGGGAGAAATTGCTTCCCGTTGGTTCCACGCTGGGGCTCAGTTGCTCCATTGTGTCGACTTGGATGGCGCTAAAACGGGGAGTATCGTCAACGAACCCGCCATCCGGCAAATTGTAGATGCCGCTCAAGGAAAACCGGTACAACTCGGCGGAGGAGTCCGGGATGAAGCCACCATTGAGCGTTTGCTCGGTTTAGGACTGCGAAGGCTCGTCGTAGGAACCGCTGCTCTTAAGAATCCTAAGTGGTTTGCCTCGATGTGCGATCGCTTCAGGGGCCATATTGTCCTCGGAGTCGACGCTCGGGAAGGACTGGTTGCTACCGAAGGCTGGCTTGAGACGTCGAAGACCCCAGCCACCGAGTTAATCCAACGGATTGGGGAACACACGCAAACCTGTGTCGCTGTCGTGTATACCGACATCTCGCGAGACGGAATGCTCGAAGGCCCTAACCTGGAGTCCCTCGATCTGGTGCAAAAGTGCAGCCCATTCCCTGTGATTGCCTCTGGTGGGGTCACGACATTGAAGGATATCGATGATTTGATCCGCCAAAACACGCACGGGGCGATCATCGGTCGAGCGCTCTATGAAGGCCGACTCGAACTCGATGAAGTACTCCGGCGAGCTTGAGAGCTTCGAAGCCGAAAGTTCGAAGCCAGCCGATGCATGAAACGAATCGGAAAATCGATGAGTAGCCTCTTTTGAGGCGTTGCGGAGAAATTGCCGTGGGTTGTTTCGCCGCCTTGTGTAGGGATGGCGGTTAAAGATACCTTTGAGCTTGTTTTACGTAATGCCAAAAGCTGTATCATTAGTCAAACCGATACGGGCTGGTTTTGGCGATCCGCCCGAGCCATCCGTCTGCGAGGTGCCCCCCGTTCGGGAGACGCGGTCGGCCGATAACGCCAGTTGATACTCAATGCGTCCGACCGGTGTTTCGGCTCGCCCAGGCTTGGTGATACTCAATTCCTACCCACCTCGGTGAACAGATTGAGGGAATCCTGAAGATACCCTTGTTCCGGTTGAAACTTTGGCGTTACACTACAAGTGAGGGTAGATGGTCTCCATCTCCCGAGGGAGTGCGAGTAACGCACAGGCGGTCCCGCGTTTTTTTGCAACTGCCGTCCGAATGTTCGGTATGGCACAGATATTTCTGGAGTTTGTGGAATGAAGAAAGTTGAAGCTGTTGTTCGCCACTTCAAACTGGAAGACGTCAAAAACGCGTTGACTGAAAAGGGCATTCATGGAATGACCGTGAGCGAAGTTCGAGGTTATGGCCGTCAAAAGGGTCACACCGAAATCTATCGCGGAACCGAATACGCTGTTGATTTCGTTCCAAAGGTGAAGATCGAAGTGGTATGCGCTGATGGCAATCTACAGTCGGTAATCGACACGATTGTCAAAACAGCACAAACGGGCCAGATCGGCGACGGTAAGATCTTCGTTTCTGATCTTCAGAACGCAGTGCGTATCCGAACCGGTGAACAAGGAGAAGACGCGCTGTAATTCGTTGCAAGCGCGGTCAGCCTGACTTGTCCTCTCTTCATCCCCAAGTCATTGAAGCGCGAACGCAACTTGCGGAAGCGCGTCTGAAGGCTTTAAATCTCCATGCCTCAGGTGTCACGGGGCCTCAGGTTTGTCTAGCTTGGGCCGATTCCGTCGACGCGATTATTCGTCGATTGATCGAAGCCGCAAGCGAAGGCTCCGAGGCCGATCCGTCTGCTTATTCTTTTATTGCACTGGGTGGCTACGGACGCAGAGACCTAGCGCCGTTTTCCGACATCGACTTAATGCTTCTGCACCTCGGTGTCAAAGAGAAAGATATTTCTCTTTTGGCTCGCAAGG
>VGZN01000637.1 GCA_016872635.1 Planctomycetota bacterium
GCCGGCATCACACGCGGTGAACCTTCGGCTGGAGTTGCTGCCGGTGCTGTTGCTGCCGGTGCTGTTGCTGCCGGTGCGGATACTGAAGCGGTTGGTGATGGTGAACCAGAGGGTGCCGTTGCACCGGTCGACGCTGCCGCTCCTTTGGCCGCTGGCTGAAATTCAGCGATCACTTCACCCACAGTCGCGAATTGATCGTTCGGCTTGAGGATCTTCACCAAGTAACCATCCACGGGCGCGGATACTTGAACCGATGCCTTTTCCGTCTCAAGGTCGACCAAGTCGGTTCCAGCGGAAACCCAGTCTCCTTCCTTCTTGAGCCATTGGCTGATCTGGACTTCGGAAATACTTTCACCGACGGCTGGAACAACAATTTCGGTCATGGGACATTGAGGTTTTCGCGGAAGACTTTTCAGGAATGGGAACGGCTAGAATCATATCCCAAAGCCGCAAACCCTCCAACAGGCCCACCCGACAGTTCGAATCGAGTCTATTCCGCGTTTTCCAACGCCCGTCCGTTCCTTCCCTCGCAATCGTGACACTTTCCGAATCCACTCCCCGCCGGTTTCCCCCAAGGGATAAGCCCGTGAACACAACTTCGAGACAAACTCCTAATTCCACTGTTACCAACCGACCAACTCCTCGAGTGCGACTTGGAAAATCGGACTTGATGGTCAGCCCTCTGGGGTTGGGAACCTGGCCGATGGCCGGACTAACCACTGTGGGAGCAGACGACGCTCAGTCCATCCTTACGATTCGAAGAGCCCTCGAATTAGGGATCAACTTCCTCGACACAGCTTACTCCTACGGCATCGACGGTCGTAGCGATCGGATTCTCGCTCAAGCGATCGCAGATGGGTCACGGCTCTCGCCCGCCCCGACTGCTGCAACCGAATCGTATTATCCATCCCGCTCCGAAGAACTAACCTCGCTCCCAGAACCGCTTATCCTTTCAGAACCGTCCGTGATCGCCAGCAAGGTTGGGGCAAGTTTGGATCCGAATGGCAAATGGCAAAACGACGCTCGCCCGGAACGGATGATCGCTCAAGCCCGCGAACTATTAGACCGGCTTGGAGCAGACCGCGTCGACTTAATGTACCTTCACGCACCCGATCCTCAGGTCCCGATCGAGGAGTCGGCCGACGCGCTCTTGGAGATCCAGCACCGGGGCTGGGCTCGCTGGCTCGGTGTCAGCAATGTTTCAGCGGTACAGGCGGAAACCATATTTTCTCGATGTCCATTTGTTGCAATTCAGACGCATTTCAACATGCTCCAACCAGAAAGCGTCAAGCAACTACGCACTTTTTGCAAAGCAAACACGGTTTCCATCGTGACATACTGGGCCTTGATGAAGGGAATCCTCGCCGGAGCGATGACACGCGAGCACTGCTTTGACCCGGCCGATCGACGACTCAACTATCCCATTTACCGCGGCGAGAAATGGGAACTAGCCCAACAATTCCTGGACGAACTGCGCAAAATTGCAACCGAGCAAAAAGTTAGTGTCGCACAACTTGTCCTCGCTTGGAACATCGCTCAGCCCGGAATTGATGTCACTCTGGTTGGAGCAAAACGGCCTGCGCAAATCGAGGAAACAGCGGCAGCGATGAATTTTCACCTTTCGCCTTCCGCGGAACAAGAAATCTCGGCTTTGGCCCAACGATACTCATCCGCTACCGATTGGTCCCGATGATTTTCACGAGCCACCAACCACACTCATCTCTTAACCATTAAAGGACTTACAACCAAAACCACCTCGACCAAAAACAGCAAGTAAGCTACTAGAGTGCCATTTTGGTATTCATTTCCAAAAATCCCCCCATTTTCCCTTCAACTGGCCTTTCTGGAGCGGGCGACCTCGCTACACTATTCCGCGTGGTTGAGGGCAAAGTTCTGCAGTTTGTCGTAGGACTGCTGCATGTGTTTGCGTTGCTCGCTCTTTCTTCGGTCTTTTGGGGGATGTGCTTTGGACAGTTTTTTCGCCGTTCATCGTCTCTCAACCTCCTCTGTCCTCCGGCAAATCATTCCATGGCGTCCACCCGTGGTTGGATATTGCCAAACTCCAAAGAGCAACGTCCTGAATCGCTTTACCTTGTCACAGCGCACCACAGTATCTTTGTCCGCGGTACGGTCTCAGTACTCGTTTTGTTCCAAGTTTTCTTTTGGTAGGCCGATCGACTTGACTGGACAAATTCGTCCATGGTCCGAGGTATCTACGCTTGTCAAACCGGTGCCCGAGGTTCGAGGGGCGAATTGACGATGTCGCCGGTTACTCGGCACACCGATCAGTTTGTTCTACCGAATCTATCCAATCCTTCATTCTTAATCCGCGTCACTTTCAACCACCGTTAGTCTCCAATGGCAACATCCTCAAAGCGACGACTTCAAACCAATCAAAAGCGTGTCTTCGGGTCTGGCCGCAGCCAGTTTCCGATCCCGAATTTGACCGCGCTCCAAACTGCATCCTATGAAGCGTTTCTGCAGGAAGACATTCCTTCGGACAAACGAAAAAACCAAGGGCTCGAAGCTGTATTCCGGGAGATTTTCCCGATCAGCAGCTACGACAACACGGTTTCTCTCGAGTACCTTCGTTTCGAGCTTGGGAAACCGAGATACACTCCCGAAGAGTGCCGACAGCTTCGATTGACCTACGGGAAACCTCTCAAGGTTTGGCTGCGTTTGAACCGTGAACAACCTCTCGAGGAGGAAGTGTACCTCGGTGACATTCCGGTGATGCTCGGTGGTGGTGAGTTCATCATCAACGGTGCGGAGAGGGTTGTTGTCAGCCAATTGCACCGATCGCCCGGTGTGGATTTCGTTGAGGAGTCCGAAGGAACATCCGATCGCAAGCTTCCGTCGTGCCGAGTGATCCCCGAGCGAGGAAGCTGGATTGAAATCAACGTTACCAAGAAAGACTCCCTGTCGGTTCGGATCGACCAGTCAGGTAAATTTTCGGTCATCACACTGCTTCGCGCGATGTCGCCCAAGCTCAGCACGGACACCGATTTGTTGAGCGCGTTCTATGAAATCAAGACTGAGAAAATCACCGACGGGCGAAGCGTCAC
>VGZN01000638.1 GCA_016872635.1 Planctomycetota bacterium
CGCAATGGGTCTTGGAGACGCCAAGCCAACCATGCTGCAGCTCGATGGCGACGGGAGATCTTTGGAAGTTCCACGAGCGAGGTTCGCGACATGCAATATGCTTCGCATCCTGCTCGATCGACCAGCGTCCAATACAATGAGCCTTCGCTCGACTGCTTCATTAGTTCCGCGATGGAGTGGATGAGATAGCGTCGCGCGACACCGTTGGAGAGAACGACCAGCGTAATTTGGTGTTCGTGCACCCATTGCCCGAGAGTTGCAACGTTCTGCGCGACAACATCGGCCTTGCTCGTATTGCACGGAAGTTCGCCTGTTCCCAGCAATTGTCCGTCCGCATCGATCATTGCCACCGCAGCCATCTTTTGGCCAACGGCATCGATCAACAAGATGCGATGTCCACGAACAGGTCTTTGCAATAACGAAGCTTGTAGGTGGAGTACCGACGACTCGATCAATTCCTGATTGGAGTCTTCTTCCAAGATCGTCAATGCGTCTTGTTGAAGCCTCGGCAATAGAACCTCGCGAAGACCGGTTTCTGCAACTTCCATCAACAGCGGATGAAGCGGATGTCGGCCTTCACACAATGAATCGCGAGCGGCTTGGATGAGCGGCCGCATATCTTGTTGGAATTGCAAGGTCATGATCTGCGAGCGGATTCCACGCGAGAACATGAGAACTTGGTACGGTGTCAAAGCTCGGAGCGGTTTGCGGAGTTTCGCATACGACTCCACGATACTTCGCAGCCATCGACGACGGCGTTGACGCGGCGAGAGTTGTTTATCCGATAAGCTCTTGGTTTTGATTCCCTTGGATTGCTTGCGGCCTTTATGGAATTGCTCGATCAATGGCGCAACCGTGGGATCTTTGTTTCCTTCTGCTGCATCGGAGGTCGGGTTTTCTGGAGCGGTTGATTCGTTAGATGCACTTGCAGGCTCGCTGTCGTCAGAAGCGGCAGGCGTGGTGATGTCGGAGGCAACTCCTCCGGTACTCGATGGCACTGTATCCAAGTTTTCAGAGGAATCTACCGCCGACGATTCAGTGCTAAGTTCCTGGGCTGGAGCCGAGGCAGGAACGATGGCCGACTCAGCGGCGGGAGTCTCAACTTGGGAGCCAGTAAGCTCTGCAGTGGTCCTGTCATCGGAATCGGGCTCTGCGCCCTTCGCAGGTTCTGGAAGAATATTGAGCGATACATTTGCGTTGCGCAGCACAGCTCGTTGCAGCGTGAGAATAAGTTTGGCGTCTTCGCACATGAGCAACTGAAGCCAACGCTTGGTTTGGTTCAGCAGTTCTTCTGCTGATTCCTGGGCAACGCCGGTTTGCTCGACGACCCATGCGTGCAGATCCTTGGGCGGTTCCCCTTGCAGCATCAAGATCGCTTGGCCTAGCTTCTCAACGTTTGGATTGTTTTCGGAGAAGGTCTTTGCGCTCTTCTTGCTACGCAGATAACGAGCTATCGAATCCAACTGGGAGACCGAGGTACACTCGTCGATCACTTTGGCGACTGAATCTGACCAATGCTGATCCCGTTCGAGGGCTTGGTGGACGCGTTCTTTGTGGGCAGCAAGTTTCCCTTCATATGCAACAGACCGTTTGAGACGTGCTAATGTTTGCACGTCGATCCCTCCAAGCTCATCAGGTCGATACGTAGCCAAATAGTTTGGCTCGTAACCTTGGTTGAGCAATTCGACAGGGAACCGGAGTTGTTCTTCCGGAAGGCGCATGTAACGCGCGATCGCAGGTAGATCTTTCATAAGGGATTGCATGGATTCATTTCAACGCTGTTCGTAGGATCGTCCGTCGGATCGATCACCTGAAAGTTGCAAACGGTTGGTTTCGGAGAACCGAACCAACCCGAGCGTCGCTGATATCGAATCAAGGTCCTAAGAAGAGGTGTGTACAGGGACTTTCAAACGCGTTTTTTCACGGGCCGCGCAAAACAATCAAGTTTGGGAATCTAGGGGAGAACCCACGTATTGTCAAGCATTCTCAAGGGGGAAGGAGGCGATGGATGGTGAAGTTGGGGAGGCTGGCGAACCGACGGGACCGATCGCAGCGGGATTTAGAAATTATTTCTCAAGCCGCAAAGTCTTCCTAGTCGATGCATCTAGCACTCGGGCCGATCCGTCCCTAGTGTTACGTAGATCTCGCTCTCGTACCTTTCCAAGGCAACATGACGACACCGAACCTCCGCATTTTTGGGCTGACAGACTCCACGTGCGATGATTGTTATGGCGATTCGCTGACTGCGACCCAAGCCGTACCTTTCCAAGCTCAAAAGCCGGTCATTGCGATTCCAACCGTGGAATGCCACACGATGGTGACCGTTCGCGTCGGCGATGTTCTCTCGGCACTCGCTCAATCCGCCGGCAGGAATTTGGCTTGGATCGAAGATTTTCGGGACGATCCGATAGCGATTACCAAAGATCTCCACGAGGTCCTTCTCGCCTACCAGCGAATCCGTCGGGTGGCCTGATCCATCGTTAAATGGCCGACTAAACCTCTTCGATCAAATGCGGGCCATCGTTTCTCGGGACGTTAACATCACTTCCAACTGGTGTTGCGACTAGCGAGCCGATGGGACTGGTGCCCAGTAGCGAGGCGATACCGTCGCTTCCAAAATCGAGGTTGAGCCACTGCTGCAAGGCGATTGGCTCGCGTACGAAGGCCGGCATTCGATCATGGATGGGATGTAATTCTTCGTTTGCATTCGCAGTGATGATGGTCGCGCTGCGGATTGGCTCCGCAGGATGGATTTTTCGGTTGGTGGTCCACAGTCCAGCCATCGCCAACGGGCCATCGTCGGGGCTATGGATCCAGTGAGGGTGCTTCTGTTCGCGCCGCGAGTTCGTGGCGGGGATGCGCTGCCACTCGTAATAGCCATCGGCCAATACGACACAGCGATGGCTTTCTAATAGCCCTCGAAAACTCGGTTTCTCTTTGATTGTCTCGCTTCTGGCATTAATCATTTTAAAAGCGATATTGGGCGAATCGGACCAGCTTGGGATCAATCCCCATCTCATGCTAGTCAATTGAGGGCATTCGCCACACGGGCTTTG